>NZ_MJXM01000047.1:0-152726 GCF_001762775.1 Campylobacter sp. BCW_6464
ATCAACGAAAACATCCTTGCTACTAAAAAAGGTTTAGAACAAGACAATCAAGCTGTTAAAGAATCAGTTCAAACCGTATCAGTTGTAGAAGGTGGTAATTTAACAGCAAGAATTACTGCTAATCCAAGAAACCCACAACTTATTGAACTTAAAAATGTTCTAAATAAACTTCTTGATGTTTTACAAGCTAGAGTAGGTTCTGATATGAATGTTATTCATAAAATATTTGAAGAATACAAAAGCTTAGATTTTAGAAATAAAATCTCTAATGCTTCAGGAAGTGTTGAATTAACTACTAATGCTTTAGGTGATGAAATAGTTAAAATGCTAAAACAAAGTTCAGACTTTGCTAATGCTTTAGCTAATGAAAGTGGAAAATTACAAACTGCTGTTCAAAGCTTAACCACTTCTTCAAATTCTCAAGCTCAATCTTTAGAAGAAACTGCAGCAGCTTTAGAAGAGATCACTTCTTCTATGCAAAATGTTTCAGTTAAAACTAGTGATGTTATCACTCAATCTGAAGAGATTAAAAATGTTACAGGTATTATAGGAGATATCGCAGATCAAATCAATCTTCTAGCTTTAAATGCAGCTATTGAAGCTGCACGTGCTGGAGAACATGGTAGAGGCTTTGCTGTTGTGGCTGATGAAGTTAGAAAGCTAGCTGAGAGAACTCAAAAGTCTTTATCTGAAATAGAAGCTAATACTAATTTACTTGTTCAATCTATCAATGATATGGCAGAAAGTATTAAAGAACAAACTGCAGGTATTACTCAAATCAATGATAGCGTAGCACAAATTGATCAAACTACTAAAGATAATGTTGAAATTGCTAATGAATCAGCTATTATTTCTAGTACAGTAAGTGATATAGCTAATAATATCTTAGAAGATGTTAAGAAGAAGAGGTTTTAACCTTAGATAACTAGCTAAAAAGCTAGTTATCTCTATAAAATAATATATGTTTAATTCTTTAAGATTTAATGAAATGTGATATAGACAAATTCTAATTATTAATATTAAGTATTTTCTAAATCAAATACATTTTAGAGTGTGATAAAATTCAGGGTTATCAAAACTTGGAGGAAAAGGAACACTGGCTCTAAATTCTTTATAAGTATTACCCGGAAGTTTGTCTATAATTTCTATAGTGTAAGAAACACTTGTATTTTGCATTTTGGCATTGCGAATATTTTTATCATTGAAAATTTCTCCCCCTACTTTTTTTTGGTTTAATATGCTAAGTATCAAATAGCATTTTCTGATTTCAAATTTAGTAAGATTTTGAACCTTTCCGCTCACGATAACACTTTCATGTCTTAGATCTCTTGTATAGGTTAGTTTGCTAAGATCGGCTTGAGTGGTGAATTGATTGATTGTTAGAAAAATAGAATATATCAAAAGTGCGGTAAAAATAGTAGCTATGGTATAAGAAATTAAAGCCATTTCTTTCTGTTTGACTTTTAGAAAGATTAAAATACAAATCAAGGCAAAGCAAATAAGTAAAATGATAAAAGCTATAATATGGAAAATCGTAAAATGCATTAAAAACACTCCGAAACTAAGCGTATGGTATAGTTATTTTCATAGTTAAAATTTTCAAAAGCAATTCTTTGAACTTGGGTTGCGTTTTTCTTTAGATCTTTAATTTCTCTACTTTTTTGTCTAAAAGGGATAAATTTCTTTTTATATTCTTCTATGATATTATCATTAGGTATTTTATCCGCAAAAATTTTAGCTGTAATTTTACATTCTTTAAAATTATTTTTTGAATTATTTGTAATGTTAAAATCAACAATTAAATCATTTGAGCTTTGTATTATTTTTTGATCCGTAATAGCGGTTTTTCGAGTTCTTACTTCATTGTCTATTAGTTTATACCCATAGATATAAACTAAAAAACAAATAATAATATCAAATGCAATAATAAAAAGTGCTGCTATAGGTCTATGGCGTAAAAATACACAAAGAAGTAAAACACAAGTGAAGAGAAAAAAAACTAATAAAATCAGCATATAATCTACTAAATATAAATGAGTAGTGTAAAAAAGCACGATTTCTCTTAGTTTTTCCACTTGCGTATCCTTTTAGTTCATGTTGGCAGAACTTTGCTTTTTAGCATCTTTGGTATCAACCCAAATGTTTGGTACTGCTCCACCTGGAGTTAAGAAAATTTTAGCATCTTGATTGACTTTTAAAGCTTCATTAAATTCTTTTTGAGTTTCAATTTGCTTTAAATTTAGTAAAGGAGTGTTTAAGCTGTTTGCGATTTCTTTATTAGAATAAGCTTGTGCATCTGCTTCTATCTTAACAGCCATAGCTTTACCTTTAGCACTAATTATGGTTGCATTTGCTTCCCCTTCAGCTAAGGCAGCTTTTTTTAAGGCTTCTTGATTAGCTCTTTCTACTTCATATTTAGTTCTTTCAGCCTCTTGTTTTGCAATTTGCACGCGTTCGATTTGCTCTTTTACTTTTGAAGGTAAAATAATTTCTCTAAGTTGTACAGCACGAAGTTCTACAGGTTCATTTGGTTGAGCTTCTATAGTTTTTCTTATGCCTTCTTCTATTTGAGCGGCTATTGTATTACGATTAGTAGGAAGTTCCTCGGCTGTATATTTTCCTACAACACTTCGCACTACATCACGAACAACTGGATCGATAATTTTATTTTCCCAATTTAAGCTCCAAGTAGCTATGGTTTGAGGAACTTGCAAAGGATTTAAACGGTATTGCACTGTAACATCAATAGATACAGGCAATCCACGAGAGTCAAGTACAGAAATACTATTTTTATTAATAACACCTGAACCTGAAGATAAATTTTCATTACTTCCCTCTATAGAAGCATAGTTGATTTGTCTTACTCTAGTATCGATTATGGTTATTTTTTGTACAAAAGGCAAGAAAAAGTGAAGTCCTGGTTCTAATGGATTTGGGTCATATTTACCTGTTGTTGATTTAATACCCATTTCTCCAGAATTTATTACCATAAAAGGTTTTGCAACGATTAAAAATAAGATAATAATAATCACCCCATAAATAAGCGGAGAAAATTTTCCAAAACCTTTAAAATTAAATTCTGGTGCTTTGAAATTGAAATTTTGACGGTTGTTTCCGTTATTATTAGAATTTCCATTTTTTTTATTGAAATAATCATTCAAATCAGCTGGCATTTATTTCCTTTTTTAAATATAAGTTAGCATAGATGCGTATTTTTGATTGCGTCCATAAACTACATCAAAATAAGCATCTTGAAGTTTTTTAGTTACAGATCCTCTTAAACCATTTCCTATTATTCTTGCATCAATATTGTTAATAGGTGTGATTTCAGCGGCTGTTCCGGTAAAAAATGCTTCATCAGCAGTATAAACTTCATCTCTTGAAATTCTTTGGCGAAGCACAGTGACACCAAGATCATGAGCGATTTTAAGCACTGTATCTTGAGTAATGCTTTTTAAAGAAAAATCATTTGGAGGTGTGATTAAAACCCCATCTTTTACAATAAAGAAACATTCTCCTGTTCCTTCTGCGATAAAACCTTCTTCATCAAGCATTAAAGCTTCTTCATAGCCTGCTTCAATAGCTTCAAATTTTGCAATTTGAGAGTTAAGATAATTCGCACTTGCTTTAGCTTTTCCCATGCATGATTTAACACTATTTCTTGCAAAAGACGAAATTTTTACTTTTATACCTTTTTCTAAACCTTCTTCTCCAAGGTAAGCACCCCATTCCCAAGCTGCAATCCCAACTCTTACAGGAGCTTTTATATGATAAAGTCCCATAACTCCATCGCCTAAGAAAATCAAAGGGCGGATATAGACATTGCTTTTAAAATTATTTGCTTTTAATAGTTCAATTTGTGCATTTTCAAGCTCTTTTTGAGAAAAAGGACAATTTAAAAGAGTAATTTTTGCAGACTCTAAAAGTCTTTTGGTGTGATCTTCAAGTCTGAAAATTGCTAAGCCTTTATCTGTTTTATAGGCTCTAGTTCCTTCAAAAACAGCATTGCCATAATGTAAAGAATGGGTTAAAAAGTGTAAAGTTGCATCTTTAAAATCAACTAATTTTCCATCCATCCAAATTTTATCTGCTGAGATCATTTTTTACCTTTTATAGTTGTTTATTTCTTAAAAAATATTATTTTAAGAATAAATTAGGATTTTATCAAAAATATACTAACAATAAGCTTTTATTAAATTCAGGTTTTTTGTTAAAAAAAATATTAGGTATTTTTTGAAATAATTATAAAAAATTATCATTAAAAAGGAGAAATATGCCATTAGTAAATATTAAATTAGCAAAGCCGTCTTTAAGCAAGGAACAAAAAGCGGAGCTTATAGCTGATATTACCAAACTTTTAAGCACGAAATATAATAAAAGTAAAGAAAGAGTTGTGGTGGTTTTAGAAGATGTAGAAAGTTATGACATAGGCTTTGGCGGAGAAAGTGTAGAAGCTATCAAAGCAAAGGCAAACAAATGAGTTTAAATATAGGAGATAAAGCGCCTCAGTTTGAGCTTTTAAATCAAGATGGGGTAAAAATAGCATTAAAAGATTTTATTGGTAAAAAGGTGATTTTGTATTTTTATCCAAAAGATAATACTCCAGGTTGTACTACAGAAGCTTGTGATTTTAGTTTAAATTATGATAAATTTGGTGATAAAAATGCAGTGATTATCGGTATCAGTCCTGATAGCGTGGCAAGTCATGAAAAATTTATCTCTAAATTTGATTTAAAGCATATTTTACTTAGTGATAGCGAAAAAGAAATTGCTAAAGCTTATGGAGCTTGGGGGATTAAGAAAAATTACGGAAAAGAATACGAAGGTCTTATCCGATCTACTTTTGTTATCGATGAAACAGGTAAGATTGCTCAAATTTATAGTAATGTTCGTGTAAAAGATCATGCTTTAAAAGTACTTGAAAGTCTTTAATGCTAGTGCATATTTGTTGTAGTGTGGATAGTCATTATTTTATTGAAGAACTTAGAAAGACTTATCCTGATGAAAAAATCATAGGGTATTTTTATGATCCAAATATTCATCCTTTAAGCGAATACGAACTAAGATTTTTAGATGTAAAAAGATCTTGTGATAAACTTGGTATTAAGTTATATAAGGGCGAGTATGAGTATGAAAAATGGCTTAATGCTGTGCGTGGTTATGAAAATGAGCCTGAAAAAGGTGCAAGGTGTGAAATTTGTTTTGATGTAAGAATGGGATCTAGTGTTAAATTTGCTGCTAAAATAGGAGAAAAAAAGCTTACTACTACGCTTTTAACCAGCCCTAAAAAAGATTTAGAACAGTTAAAAAATGCTTTACAAAAAGAATGTGAGTCTTATGGGGTAGAGTTTTTAGCTCCTGATTTTCGTAAAAATGGCGGCACTCAAAGGCAGTTTGCTTTAGCAAAAAAAGAAATGCTTTATCATCAAAACTATTGTGGTTGTATTTATGGGCTTAAAAAACAAAAACAAGATAAGAATTTCATTGATGAGTTAATGTCTCCTGTAAATAAGCAAATTTTACCTGCAAGTATAGAAGCAAGAATAGCTCTTTATAAAAAAATAGTTTTATGGGAAAAAAAAGGTATAAAATTTGAAATTTTAAGAGAGAAATTTTTAAATTATCGTCTTTTAAATGCTTTAATAAAATTAGATAAAAAGCCTGTTAAATCTCATATTTTATTTTATTCGCATTTTAAAAACGCTTATACAAGATTTTCTTTGGATGAGGAAAATTTAAAACAAAATTTAAAAGAAGGCTTTTATAGAAGCACTAAAGATGAAATGGTTTTTGTTGAATTTTGGCGTTTTAATGCATTTTTTAAAAACAAATGGAAAAATTTTGAAGATTTTTTAAAAAGACCTTTGAGTGTGCAAGCAGAAACTAAATGGCGTAATAAATTGTTTGGAACTTATAATCTTAGCCCTATTATCATCCTTGAAAATATTTTACCTTCAAGATATGAAGTGATAGCAAAAAGTGAAATTTATCATGATAATCAAGAGGTGCTTGTAGAAATTTAAGAAATTTATTAAGAAAAACTTTTTTTGTTAATGTAATTTTTAATGATTTTTTTATATAATAAAATTTTTAATTGTTTTCAAGGTTAATTTAATAATGATAGATGTAATGCAAATTCAAGAAATCTTACCACACCGTTATCCTTTTTTACTAGTAGATAAAATTACAGAATTAAAAGTTAAAGAAGTGGTTCGAGGATATAAAAACATCAGTATAAGTGACCATGTTTTTATGGGACATTTTCCAGGGCATCCTATTTATCCTGGAGTTTTGATTTTAGAAGGTATGGCTCAAACAGGCGGAGTTTTAGCTTTTGAAAGTATGGAAGATAAAGTGGATCCAAAAAGTAAAGTAGTTTATTTCACAGGCATAGATGGAGCAAAATTTAGAAATCCTGTGCGTCCTGGAGATAGGCTTGATTATGAAATGAGCGTGGTTAAAAATCGTGGTAATATGTGGATTTTTAAAGGGCAAGCTTTTGTAGATGGAAATTTAGTTGCAGAGGCTGAGCTTAAAGCTATGATAGTGGATAAATAATGAAAAAAATTCATCCAAGTGCGGTGATTGAAGAGGGTGCACAACTTGGTGACGATGTTGTAATAGAAGCTTATGCTTATGTAGGTAAAGATACTAAAATAGGTAATGATGTTGTCATCAAACAAGGTGCTCGAATTCTTTCAGATACAACTATAGGTGATCATTCTCGTGTATTTTCTTATGCTATAGTAGGCGATATTCCTCAGGATATATCTTATAAAGAAGAGCAAAAAAGCGGTGTTGTTATAGGAAAAAATGCAACTATTAGAGAATTTGCAACGATAAATTCAGGTACAGCTAAAGGAGATGGTTTTACTCGTATAGGCGATAATGCTTTTATTATGGCTTACTGTCATATTGCTCATGATTGTTTTTTGGGTAATAATATTATTTTAGCTAATAATGCAACTTTAGCAGGACATGTAGAGCTTGGAGATTTTACGGTTGTAGGCGGGCTTACACCTATTCATCAATTTGTCAAAGTAGGTGAGGGTTGTATGATAGCAGGAGCTAGTGCACTCTCTCAGGATATAGTACCGTTTTGTTTAGCAGAAGGAAATCGTGCAAGTATTAGAAGTTTAAATTTAGTAGGTATTCGTCGTCGTTTTGATAAAGATGAAGTAGATAGACTTAGCAGAGCTTTTAAAACTTTATTTAGACAAGGAGATTTAAAAGAAAATGCTAAAAATTTGCTTGAAAATCAAGAAAGTGAAAATGTTAAAAAAATGTGCCATTTTATATTAGAAACAAAGCGCGGAATTCCTGTCTATAGGGGTAAAAATAATGCCTAGAAAATGTAGTTTTTGCAATGAAGTGGAGAATCCACAAAGAAGAATTTTAGCAAATGAAAATGATGATGCTTTTATTTGTGAATATTGCGTTGAAGGTGCTTATAGTATTATTTATGGAGAAGAAAAAGAATTTAAAGAACCTAAACAAAGCCATAATACAGAATTTAAAGATATCACTCCAAAAGAATTAAAAGCTTATCTAGATCGTTATGTCATAGGACAAGATAGAGCTAAAAAAGTTTTTAGTGTTGGAGTATACAATCATTATAAAAGACTTTTTAAAGCCGAACTTCAAGATGATGATACAGAGCTTTTTAAGTCAAATATTTTACTTGTTGGGCCAACAGGAAGTGGAAAAACTTTATTGGCGCAAACTTTAGCTAAATTTTTAGATGTACCTATAGCAATTTGTGATGCAACTTCTTTAACTGAAGCAGGATATGTAGGTGAGGATGTGGAAAATATTTTAACACGTCTTTTGCAAGCTGCAGATGGAGATGTGCAAAGAGCTCAAAAAGGTATAGTTTTTATTGATGAGATTGATAAAATTGCTAGAATGAGTGAAAATCGTTCTATTACTCGTGATGTAAGTGGAGAGGGTGTGCAACAAGCTTTACTTAAGATTATCGAAGGAAGTTTGGTAAATATTCCACCAAAAGGGGGAAGAAAACATCCAAATCAAGAGTTTATACAAATTGACACTTCAAATATTTTATTTGTTTGTGGTGGAGCTTTTGATGGTTTGGAAACTATCTTAAAAAGAAAACTTGGCGATAAAGTTGTGGGCTTTTTTGATGATGCAAAAGAAGAAAATAAAGCTTTGCTTGAGAAAATCGAACCTGATGATTTGGTGCATTTTGGTTTGATTCCTGAGCTTATAGGTCGTTTGCATGTGATTGCATCTTTAAATGAGCTTAATGAAGAGGATATGGTAAGAATTTTAACTGAGCCTAAAAATGCCATTATTAAACAATATCAAAAGCTTTTTGCTATTGATGGGGTAAATTTAAAATTTGAAGAAGATGCTCTAAGAGCTATCGCGCAACTTGCATTGGAGAGAAAAACAGGGGCTAGGGGACTTAGAAGTATTATAGAAGAAATGATGGTAGATTTAATGTTTGAGTTACCAGAGTATAAAAATTATGATATTGTAATAACTAAAGAAGTTGTTAAAGACAATGCAAAAGCATTATTAATAAAAAGAAAAATAAGTTAAAAGGATAGAAATGATATTAGATCAACTTATAGGATTTTTTTCTAGTGATATGGGGATTGATTTAGGAACAGCTAATACGCTAGTTTTGATAAAAGATAAGGGTATAGTGATAAATGAGCCTTCTGTTGTGGCAGTTGAAAGAGAAAGGTATGGTTCCAAAGCAAAAATTTTAGCCGTAGGTAAAGAAGCTAAAGATATGGTGGGAAAAACTCCAGGCAATATCGAAGCTATTCGTCCTATGAAAGATGGCGTGATTGCAGATTTTGATATGACTGAAAAAATGATCCGCTATTTTATAGAAAAAACACACCGTAGAAAAAGTTTTTTACGCCCTAGAATTATCATTTCTGTTCCTTATGGTTTAACTCAAGTAGAAAGAAAAGCGGTAAGAGAAAGTGCTTTAAGCGCAGGTGCAAGAGAGGTATTTTTGATTGAAGAGCCTATGGCAGCAGCTATTGGTGCAAGTTTACCTATACAAGAGCCTAAAGGAAATTTGGTAGTAGATATAGGGGGCGGAACTACTGAAATTGGAGTGATTTCTTTGGGTGGACTTGTGATTTCAAAGTCTATTCGTACGGCTGGAGATAAGCTTGATATGAGTATAGTTAATTATGTAAAAGAAAAATACAATCTTATCATAGGTGAAAGAACGGGCGAAGAGATCAAAATCACTATAGGTTCAGCAATACAACTTCCAAAAGAACTTTCTATGGTGGTAAAAGGACGCGATCAAGTAAGTGGACTTTTAAGTCGTATTGAACTTACAAGTGAAGATGTAAGAGAAGCAATGCGTGAGTATTTAAAAGAAATTGCTGATGCTTTAAAAATGGTTCTTGAAATGATGCCGCCTGATTTAGCAAGTGATATAGTAGAAAATGGTGTAGTTTTAACAGGTGGCGGAGCATTGATTCGTGGTCTTGATAAATATTTAAGTGAAATTGTACGTTTGCCAGTTTATATCGCAGATGAACCGCTTTTAGCTGTAGCAAAAGGAACAGGTAAAGCTTTAGAGGAAATTTCATTATTGCAACAATTAACCAATGAAGAATAAGATTTTTTATGTTCTTGTCTTAGCCTTTTTGGTTTTTATATCTTTTTATTATGGAAGACTTATCAAGCAAAATGTTCTCCGTGTTAATGACTTTGTTATAGGTAATTTTTATAATATTAAAGATTATTTGAAAGAAAAAATTTCAGAACATTTTAATCAAGCAAATCAAATTCAGCAATTAAAAGCTAGAAATAAAGAATTAGAAGACATTGCCGTAAAGGTAACTAGTTTTGCAAATCAATTAAATCGTATTTTAGAGGATCAAAATTCTACAAAATATTTACCTCAAGTTTCTTTAACTAGAGTTATTTCTTATGTTCAATTGAATGATTATAAAAAATTATGGCTAGATTGGAGCAAAATTCCCGTTGGTAAAAATCGTGGTTTAATATATCAAGGATATACTGCAGGTATAGCTATTAATAAAGATGGCAGAACAATGGCTCTTCTGCAAGGTGATGATCAGTGTGTTTTTTCTGTTTATATAGGAAAATCCAAAGCTCCAGGTTTAATTCAAGGTGAAAATGGCAAGGTTGTGGTTAAATTTATTCCAAAGTGGGCGAAAATTAATGTCGGAGATGAAATCTTAACAAGCGGACTTGATAATATTTTCTTTTCGGATGTCCCTGTTGGGATTGTGAATAGAGTTGATGATGAAGATATGTATCAAAGTGTAGAAGTAAAGCCTTATGTTAAGATCAGTATTCCTGCTTATTTATATGTAGTAGATAATTTATAAGTCAAGGGTTAGACTTTTTAAAAATTTTCTATATTTTTGCTAATTATTATAACTTTGTTTAATGCTAAAAATTTTGTTAAATTATCAAATAAATTTTTATAATCGAATGAGAATTTTATAAAAAATCTTAAATTTCTTTATGTATTATTTCCTAGATTAAAAGCAGGGTGTTTATTTTTTAAAATTATATCGATAATTTCAAAGTTTATAAAACTAATTTTTGTTATAATCAGCTCAAATTTATGCTCTTAGGAAAATTTATGCCAAAACGAACAGATATTAAAAGTATTTTACTTATAGGAAGTGGTCCTATTGTGATAGGACAAGCTTGTGAATTTGATTATTCTGGAACTCAAGCCGCAAAGACTTTAAAAGAATTAGGATATCGTGTAGTATTAATTAACTCAAATCCTGCAACTATCATGACAGATCCTGAATTTGCAGATGCAACTTATATAGAACCCATAACAAAAGAAAGTATTTTAAGTATTATTAAAAAAGAAAAAATTGATGCAATTTTGCCAACTATGGGTGGACAAGTAGCGTTAAATGTTGCTATGGAAGTTTATGAAAGCGGACTTTTAGGAGATGTAAAATTTTTAGGCGCAAATCCTGAGGCGATTAAAAAAGGCGAAGATCGTCAAGTCTTTAAAGAATGTATGAAAAAAATCGGCATGGATTTGCCAAAATCGATGTATGCGTATAATTATGATGAAGCTTTAAAAGCCGTAGATGAAATCGGCTTTCCTTTGATGATCCGTGCTTCTTATACTTTAGGAGGTGCTGGAAGTGGTGTGGTTTATAATATGGACGAATTTAAAGAACTCGCTAATACTGCTTTAGCTTTATCGCCTATCCATGAAATTTTGATTGAAGAAAGTTTGTTAGGTTGGAAAGAATATGAAATGGAAGTTATACGCGATAGAGCGGATAATTGTATCATAGTTTGTAGTATAGAAAATATCGATCCTATGGGAGTTCATACAGGAGATAGTATTACAATAGCTCCAGCATTAACTTTGACGGATAAAGAATATCAAGTTATGCGTAATGCTTCTTTTGCTATTTTGCGTGAAATTGGCGTAGATACAGGCGGAAGTAATGTACAATTTGCTATCAACCCAAAAAATGGAAGAATGATAGTTATAGAAATGAATCCAAGGGTTTCAAGATCAAGTGCTTTAGCTTCTAAGGCAACGGGTTATCCTATAGCAAAGGTTGCGACACTTTTGGCAGTAGGCTTTAGTTTAGATGAGATTAAAAATGACATTACAGGAACTCCTGCATCTTTCGAGCCTGTGATTGATTACATTGTGACAAAAATTCCTCGCTTTACTTTTGAAAAATTTCCAGGAGCAAATACAACTTTAGGTACAGCTATGAAAAGTGTGGGTGAGGTAATGGCTATAGGACGCACTTTTAAAGAAAGTATACAAAAAGCACTTTGTTCTCTTGAGCGTTCTTTGAGTGGTTTTGATAGAGTAAAATTTGAAGATAGAAATGATCTTGTTTTTAAAATTCGCAATGCCAATGAAAAGCGTTTACTTTATGTTGCTCAAGCTTTTAGGGAAGGTTTTAGCGTAGAAGAACTTTATGAGCTTTGTAAAATAGATCCTTGGTTTTTAACACAGATTAAAGAAATTGTAGATTTTGAAGAGCAAATTGATATGGATATTTTAAACAATAAAGCTCTTTTGAGAAAAGCAAAAACTATGGGCTTTTCAGATAAAATGATAGCTTTGCTTGTAAATTTGAAAGATAATTTAGAATTAAGCCAAAATGATATTTATTATGCGAGAATGAAGCAAAAAATCATTGCAGAATTTAGTGAAGTGGATACTTGTGCGGGTGAATTTGAAGCTTTAACTCCTTATCTTTATTCAAGTATTAATGTAAGCGAACTCACTCAAAGTAAAAACGATGCTAAGGATAAAAAAGAAAAAAAAGTGATGATTATAGGTGGGGGGCCAAATCGCATAGGACAAGGTATAGAATTTGACTATGCTTGCGTACATGCTTCTTTTGCGCTTAAAGATATGGGTATTAAAACCATTATGTATAATTGTAATCCTGAAACCGTTTCGACTGACTATGATACAAGTGATATTTTGTATTTCGAGCCTATTGATTTCGAACATTTAAGAGTGGTGATTGAGCGTGAAAAACCTGATGGAGTGATTGTGCATTTTGGTGGACAAACTCCTTTGAAATTTGCTAAGCGTTTGAGTGCTTTTGGAGCTAAGATTATAGGTACTAGCGCAAGAGTAGTTGATATGGCAGAAGATAGAAAGAAATTTGCCGAATTTATTACAAAACTAGGTATCAATCAGCCAAAAAATTCTACCGCAACAAGTGTAGAAGAAGCGGTTCTTAAGGCTAGTGATATAGGGTATCCTGTGCTTGTAAGACCAAGTTATGTTTTAGGTGGGCGTGCGATGCGTGTGGTAAATGATGAGGCTGAACTTAGACTCTATATGCAAGAAGCTGTAGATGTGAGCGATAAAAGTCCTGTTTTGATTGATCAGTTTTTAGACAATGCTACAGAAATTGATGTTGATGCGATTTGTGATGGTAAAGATGTTTATGTGGCAGGAATTATGGAGCACATAGAAGAAGCGGGAATTCATTCAGGTGATAGTGCTTGTTCTTTACCACCTTGTAATATCGATGAAAAAATGCAAGAATTTATTGCACAAAAAACCGCAGATATTGCTTTAAATTTAGGAGTTGTAGGGCTTTTAAATATACAATTTGCTTTACATCATAATGAGCTTTATATGATAGAAGTAAATCCTAGAGCTAGTCGTACTGTGCCTTTTGTTAGTAAAGCTACGGGTATTCCTTTAGCAAAAGTGGCAACGCGTGTGATGTGGCAAGGAAATTTAAAAGAAGCTTTAAAATTTTATGATACTTTCAAAGTGGTTAATTTTGATACTAAAATTTTACGCCCTAAAACTCCAAAATATATGAGCGTGAAAGAAGCAGTATTTCCATTTGCAAAACTTAGTGGAAGTGATTTAGAATTAGGTCCTGAAATGCGTTCAACGGGTGAAGTTATGGGTATAAGCAAGGATTTTGCAAATTCTTACGCAAAAAGTCAAATCGCATCGTTTAATCATCTGCCAGAGCAAGGCGTGGTATTTATCTCCTTAAAAGATAAGGATAAAAAATATACCAAAAAAATCGCTGCAGAATATGTAAAGCTTGGCTTTAAGCTTATGGCAACAGGGGGAACTTGTAAGGAAATTTTAGAAAGTGGTTTTGAGTGCGAACTTGTACATAAAATTTCAGAAGGACGCCCCAATGTTGAAGATAAATTGAAAAATGGAGAAATTCACTTAGTTATCAATACAAGTGATAATCACAGTTTTAAAGGTGATACGAAAAAAATTCGTGAAAATATTATTCGTTTTAAAATACCTTATTTTACAAATTTACGATCAGCTTTAGCAGGTGCAAAATCGATTAAAGCTATACAGAGTAAATCTTGCCTAGATGTAAAGAGTTTGCAAGAGTGGCTTAAATTTTGATTTATTTAGCTCAAACAGATACTACGGTAGGATTTTTAAGTAAAAATTTAGAAGAGATTAATGCTTTAAAAGGTAGAGGTAAAAATCAACCTTGCTTAATCACTTCTGCGAAATTTTGCGAGTTGAAAAGTTTAGCAAGAATTCCAAAATCTTTTAAAAATTTAGTACGTCGTTCTAAAAAAACAACTTTTATTTATCCAAATAATCAGGCCATTCGTATTGTGAAAGAGTGTAAACATGCGAATTTTTTAAGTAAAAATGGCTATTTTTATTCATCTTCGGCAAACAAGCATGGAAAAGAATTTGATGAAGAATGGGCTAGAAGTGTTGCTGATATAATACTTGATGAGAAATTTTTCGAAAATATCCCATCAAAAATATTAAAACTTTCAAAGAATAAAATGATAAAAATACGTTAATTAAAGAGCTTTTAAAATATCTTCAAAAGCAATACAAAATTGCTCTAGGCCATCACTTAATAAATCATTGCAAGCTTTTTCTCGTTCACTTTGAGAAATGATTTGATTAAGTTCTGTATAAATTTCAAAATTCATTAAAGGTTTTTTAAAATCCATTTTTCCTTTAAATACCTCTATTGCATCAAGAGGAGCAGTATTAACAGAATTCTCAAAAAGAAGTTCTTTGATATAATAGTCTTTTGGCAGATCATCTCCTTTAACTCCGGTGCTTGCAAACAAGGCGCGAATATTAGGTTCATTTTTTGAGTAGATATTATTATAAGCTAAATTTGCATTTAAAATTCCAATACGATTTTGCTCTTTGGCTTTAGGATTTAAAAGTCTATCAAAACGACTTACAAAAATACTTATAACAGCTTGTGGTGTTCTAGTATTTTGTTCTTTTAAGGCTATATTGTTTTTTCTAAATTCGACTAAACCTGCATTTAAAGCTTCAAAACATTTTTGACTTTGTTCAAGAGAAAAAATTAAGGTAGCATTGACGCTAATACCATTTTTCATAAGTTCATACATTACTTCATAAGAAGCTTTTGTAGCTGGAATTTTAATCATTACATTTTCTTTGCTAATAGCACTATAAAGTCTTTTAGCTTCGCCTAAACTAAGAGTCGTGTTATCATGAAGTCTTGGATCTATTTCAATACTTATAAATCCATCGTTTTTTTGATAAAAAAGAGGAGCTAATTTATCAGCTGCTTTTTGAATATCAGAAATTGCTAATTCTTCATAAATATCTTTTGTTTTTTTTCCTTTTAATTTAAGAATTTTATCTTTATAAATTGGAGAATTTAAAATAGCATTTTTAAAAATAGCAGGATTTGAAGTAGCACCATTAATTCCATGTGATAATAAATTTAAAAATTCATTATCTAAAAAACTATTTTCTATAAAATCACACCAAAGAGAAAAATTTTTCATTATATTACCTTTATTATTTCTTTTAAGTCTTTTATATCTATGCAAATATCAGCTTTGGAACGTAAAATTTCTTTAGCACAAAATGCAATCTTTAATCCACTTTCGTTAAACATTGCCAAATCATTTGCCCCATCGCCAACACACATCACTTCATCTGTTTTCAAATTTAAAAAGCTTTTTAATCGTTGTAGCATTAAGCCTTTTGAATTTGAAAACATCATTTCCCCACCAACTAGCCCTGTTAAAATGTCATTTTTATGATGCAGATAATTTGCAAAACCAAGGCTAATTCCAAGTTTTTGCATAGCAGGATCTATGCCTTCATGAAAACCACCGCTAAAAATAACAATTTGTATATTTTTAGATTTTAAATATTGGATAAGTTCATGTGCTCCATGCATTAGTGGAAGTGTACTACCTAATTCTAAAACTTTTTTATAAGACATACCTTTTAAAAGGCTTACTCGTTTTTGAAGACTTTCGAAAAAATCAAGCTCTCCAGCCATGGCATGGCGGGTAATTTCGCTTGTTTGATTACCCTTGCCATGCGCTGTAGCTAAAATATCGATGGTTTCACCATCCATTAAAGTAGCGTCAAAGTCAAAAACACAAAGTTTAATCATTAAAATTCGCGCTTAAGTAAAGCTTCTACTTTGAGTATAGTTAAGATATTTTCATCTCTTTTTCCTATACCATAAATCATACCTTTGTCTTTAACTAAAGTTTCAGGTGGTGGATCGATTCTGTTTCTGTGAATTTTAATTGCTTCAGTTAATCTATCTATAACAAAACCAGCATTTCCTCCAACTCCAGTTCCATTTGTCTCACCTCTTAAAACAATATATCTTGTTTGAGGTGTCATTTTAGAACTTCCTAAATGAAAGCGTTGAGCTAGATCAATGAGTGGCATAACATTACCACGCATATTAAAAACCCCTAGAACATAATCAGGTACACTAGGAACTCTAGTATATTCTATAGGTTTGATGATTTCTTGTATATTAAGAATTGGAATCGCATATTCCTCATCTCCAACTACAAAGCCGACAAGTTGGATGATATCATCTTCTCTTTGATCGACATCAGGACCAGCCATCTGAGTTTGCTGTTTTTGCAAAATTTGCTCTAATTTTTCATTACTCATATTCTTATCCTAGTTTCAAATTTTTTCTAACTACATTTTCCAAGTATTCTGGAGAATAAGGTTTAGTGATATATTCAGTCATACCCACTTCAACACCTCTTAAGCGGTCAGTTTTACTTGTTCTTGAAGTAACTGCAATGAGTGGTAAGTTACGATATTTAGAATACTTTCTAATTTCACCAGCTAAGGTGTATCCATCCATTCTTGGCATTTCGATATCTATAAGCATTGCATCAATATCATGTTCGCCAGATTTTATAATATTCAATGCTTCAACACCATTTGTTGCTTCAACTAAACTAACTCCTAGCGGTTCTAAAGCTTTTTGCATTAAGGTTCTATCCATTTTAGAATCATCTACAATTAAGACTTTATAATCACTTGGTTGTTCTTTAGGTTTTTTCGCGCTTGATTCTAATTGCGCTTTAATATCAACTTTAATTTCTTTGGCCATATCCATCATAGCACCTACATCAATGATTAATGTCACTCTACCATCACCACGGATTGTAGCTCCTGCTATGCCTTGGATATTTTGTAAATAATCACCCATGGATTTAATAACTATTTCTTCTTGTCCTACAAGAGTATCTACTATAATACCAAGCTTGCTTTCTGCTACCCCTATAACAACGACATAAGTTTGATCACCGCTTTCAAGGACTTGTTTAACTCCAAATACATCTGAAAGTCTCACAAGAGAAAGCACTTCATCTCTTAAGCGTAATACATTTTTACCTTCGATAGTATAGATATCATCAATTGGTACTCTAACTGTTTCAAGAACGCTTGCAAGTGGAATTGCATAAAATTCTTCTTGAGTTCCTACAAGTAAAGATTGAATGATTGCCAAGGTAAGAGGAATTTTAAGTTTAAACGAACTTCCTTTACCTAACTCACTATCAATTTCAATTACCCCATTTAGTTTTTCGATGTTGGTTTTAACAACATCCATTCCTACGCCACGACCTGAAACATTTGTTACTTTAGCCGCAGTTGAAAAACCAGGTTTGAAAATCAAAGCAAAAGCTTCTTTGTCTGTCATTTGATCTGCTTCTCTTTCGGTAATCAAATTTTTCTCTATAGCTTTTGCTTTTAAGCCATTTGGATCAAGTCCTTTACCGTCGTCTGTAATTTCTACAACGATGTGATTGCCTTCATTATAAGCTTTAAGTTGAACTATACCTTTTTCAGGTTTTCCATTAGCTGCACGAGTTGCTGGATCCTCAACACCATGGTCACATGAATTTCTAATCATATGCATGATAGGATCGCCAATTTCCTCTACGATAGATTTATCAAGTTCAGTTTCTTCACCTGTAATTTCAAGTTCTATTTGCTTTCCTAATTCACGACTCAAATCACGAACAACTCTTGGGAATTTATTGAAAACTTTTGCTATAGGTTGCATTCTTGTTTTCATTACAGCAAGCTGAACATCAGTTGTAATAATACTTAATTGACTTACAACCTGATTAAGTTCTTCAAGGAATTTTTCTCCTTCATAACGCTCTTCAACATCATCGTAAATTTTAAGCAAACGGTTTTTACCTAAAACAAGCTCCCCAATTAGATTCATTAAGTGATCTAATCTTTTTACCTCCACGCGTATGGTTTGATCCATACTGCTAGTATTGCTACCTGAAGCAGGAACTTTTTTCTCTCCACTTTCCGCAGGTTTATTTGTTGTATTGTTAGTCGGTTTAGGTGCCGCATTTGTTGTTTGTTTCTTTTGTGCGCGACGAGCTTGATCTTCAGCTTTTCTAACTTTTAAAAGTCTTTCTATTTCAGCTTCAACTTCAGAATCACTTAATTGATTAACATCTACTTCAGGTTCAGGAGTAGTTGTTTCTTGTTTTGGTGCTTCTGGTTCTGCTTGTGGAGTAGATTTTTCATTTGAATCTGTTGCCGCAACAGGAGACTCTCCTTCTGAAATAGCTGTTAATCTTGCGCAAATTGGTTCTATATCCATACCAATAGCAGTATCGTTGCCATTATCACGAATGGAATTAAGCAAAGTTTTCATTCTATCAATAGACTCTAAAACCACATCCATGATATCTGGAGTTATTTTTAACTCGCCATGTCTTGCTTTGTTTAAAACATCTTCCATGTGGTGAGTTAACTTTGTTAAAACATCAAAATTTAAGAAACTTGATGATCCTTTAACCGTATGCGCAACACGGAAAATTCTATTTAATAATTCTAAGTCTTCTGGATTTGATTCAAGCTCTACTAAATCATGGTCGATTTGCTCAACAAGCTCAAAAGCTTCAACCAAAAAGTCTTCAAGTATTTCTTGCATATCTTCCATATTTTACCCCTGTTCTTGAGATTGATGTTTTTTAATAACCTTTGCAATTTCATTGAAGAAATCGCTAGCGTTAAATTTGACAAGATAGCCTTCTCCACCAGCTTCTTGAACACCTTTCTCATTCATAAATTCATTTGATAAAGACGAGTTAAAGACTATAGGAATATCTTTAAATCTTGGATCTTCTTTAATGCGTGCAGCAAAGTGGAAACCATCCATTTGTGGCATTTCGACATCGCTTACTATAATTTTTAAAGTATCATTTAAACTTTCACCATAAACTTGGCTTAATTCTTCTAATTTGTTTATGCCCTCTACGCCGTCTTTAGCTTCAACAACTTGAAAGCCCATCTGTTGCATCATTTCTTTGACGCGTTTTCTAGCAGTCATGCTGTCATCAAGTATAAGTGCTGTTCCAGTAAATTTTTCTATTTTTCCAAAATCTATATCTGTTTTTGGAGCGTAAATTCCTAAATCTTCAACAACACTTTCAAGATCTAAAATTAGCAACACTTCATCATTTTCAATGCGTGTTACACCTGTGATTTTACCTTTATCTAAAGCACCTGATCCTGTAGAAAAAGTTGCTGGTTCTATATCCTTCCAGTTTATTCTACGAATTCTTTTTGCTTCGTGAACTATAAAACCAATAAGAATATTGCTAAATTCAGTGATAATAACTCTAGGTTTTAGCATAGCGCTTTCTGGCTCAGTGATTTGCATCCATTTGGCAAGATTGACTACAGGTATAACCACTCCACGAAGATCAAAGATACCTTCGATGTAATCAGGTACACCTGGAAGTTCTGTAAGGCTTGGGATTTTTATAATTTCCCTTACCTTAGAAACATTTACACCATAAATTCCTTCATAGACTTTATCGTGTCCTTGCTTAAAGATACGGAAATCGACAAGCTCCATTTCATTTGAACCCGTTTTCACGATATTTTCATCAAACATTTTGACCCCTCAATTTCTGTTCTCGAAATTTGATTTCTTGTTGATATTCTACTACAAAAAAACTTCTCTCATATGCAAAACTAGCTAAGTTAAGATATTTAATGTTTTCTTTGTTGATTTGATGATTTTGATGATAGTGTCCTTCACATACCCAAAATCCTAAATTTTCATATCTTTCATATCTTTTTTTTGCTAAATTTTCAAAATCTTTTATTTGATAAAAAAGGTTTTTTTTGTTTTGATTTTGAAGAATTTTATTTGAAATAAAATTACAAGTAATAATATTTAAAAAATTCAAAAATATAAGCAAATAATGATTTCTTAATATTTTAAGAGTAAATTGTAAAAGAGGTGGTAAAAAAATATCTCCGTGAGCTAATTTTATAAAAGCGTTATTTAAAACAAGATTATTACCTTTACTTGTATGCAAACTAAGCTTTATGGGTTGCTTTTGTAAGTTAAAAATTTTTACCCTTTTAAAAAAACAAGAAAGATTAAAATCATGATTGCCTTCTAAGTAGATAATTTCAATCTTTAAGGCCAATTCTTCTAAAAGTTCTATGTAAGGTTTAGCAAATTCATGTGTAGCAGAGATTTCACCTATAAGTAAATCAAAAATATCACCCATAAGTATGAGTTGAGGGGTGGAAATTTTACCTTTTTTTAAGGTTTGTAAAAATTCCCAAAATCCCTTTCTCTGTTCATTTTCATGAGCATCCGCGATTAAAATCGCTCCATTTTGTAGTAAAATTTTTTATCCTTAAAATTTCAAAGGCTCATAATTTATAGAAAGGATTTCAAATTCACTCTCACCTTTTGGCAAACGCACTTTAAAATCATCTCCTTCTTTTTTCCCAAGCATAGCTTTTGCTATTGGAGATGCGATGGAAATATAACCCTTATCTAAATCTCCTTCGCAAATTCCTACTAGAGTATATTTGCTTTCTTTTTCTGTATCCAAATCCATGATCACAACACTTGAGCCAAATTTCACACTATCATGTTCATAGCTTGAAGGATCGATCACTTGAGCTCTTGCTAGCAAGTCACTAAGCTCTGCTATACGACTTTCAATTAAAGCTTGTTTTTCTCTTGCAGCATGGTATTCCGCATTTTCTTTTAAATCCCCATGACTTCTTGCTGTATCGATTTCTATTACAACAGCGGGACGTTGATTATCTTTCAAATCTTTTAATTCTGCGGCTAATTTATCATAGCCAAATTGACTCATTGGTTCTTTTTGCATGATTTATCCTTTTATATTTCGCTTAGGATTTTTGCTAAATTTTTAGCACTTCCAAAATTTAAATACTCTTTTAAAAAATCAACTTTAGCAAAAAATGCCTTATAATCATATTTATTATAAGCTTCATATAAATTTAAAACATTGACTTCATCTTGTAAAAATTCGGGATTTAAAGCTTCTTTTCCAGCAAAATCACAAAAAATATTTGCAAGTCCTATATGTTTTAATTTTACAAAAAGTTTTGCGATAAAAATATCAATCGCTTTTGCTTTGTAAGTAAGGATAAAAGGAGTTCCCACTAAAGCTGCTTCTAAAGTAGCCGTTCCGCTACAAATAAAGGCAAAATCAGCTTTTTTAAGTACTTTTGGAGTATGGCTTTCTATTTTAAATTCGCTAATATCACTATAAATTTCTAATTTTTCAAGATTAAATGGGGGAACGCAAAGAATTTTTTCACCCTTAAATTTTTGCGAGAGTTCCTTAAAAATAGGCATTAAACGCTTAATTTCACTACGCCTTGAACCTGGTAAAAAGGCTATAGTTTTTTCATCATCTTTTTTTGAAAATGTAAGATTAATGTCTTCTTTATTTTTAAATTCTTTTATCTCATCTAAAAGAGGATGGCCTACATAAGTGCTTTTGTTAAAAAACTGATTATCAAAAGGCAAAATAGAAGCTAAAATATCAAAATGACTTTCTATGATAGGTATGCGACTTTTTTTCCATGCCCAAACTTGAGGTAAAATATAATAAATGCGCGGAATTTTACTGCCTGCTTTTTTTAAAGCTTTAGAAAAAGGTATGTTAAAAGCGGGCGAATCTATACATAAAATCCCATCTATTTTTTGAGTAAAACTTAAATTTACAAGCTCTTTTATAGCTTTTTTTGCTTTAAAAATCAAAGGTAAAACTTCTATAAAACCCATAGCACTAAATTCATGTGAGCTATAAAGTGGCTTAGAATTTAGATCAAATTCTTTGCATAAGCTCTCATCATAAATCCCATGAATTTCAAATTCGCCAAAATCTTTTTTATAAGCTTTTAAAACTTCTTTTAAATGCAAATTTGCTGAAGGCTCTAAAGCACAAACTAAAAAGGTTTTCAAAAAATTTCCTTATCAATATTTTAAACATTTTATCTTATTTTGGCTTAATTAAAAGAAGTTATGCAAGAATATACGCTAAAAGTGTATATGAAGGTTTATTTTCTCCAGTAGTATTTTCTGAAAATTTTCTTAATATTTATAAACATATATTGCATCGATTTATTAAATATTTTAATTACTCGCAAGCTTTTATTTTAGCTTGCTTGCAAGTAATTAATAAATAGGGGTTGCTTCTATAATAGCTGGGGTAAAAAACATTAATTCATTTAAATCTAAAAATAAAGCTGAATCTAAAGTACATGGTTGTATACCAAAACGTTTTTCTATTGGAACATTTGGGTTGTAAAATATTTTTATACATTCTCTTCCACCTTCAACTAAAGATCTTATTTGAACTGCTGAGCTAGTTGTTGGCATAATAGAAAATATAGTTTCTAACTTTCCATCTTTTAAATCTTGTTTGCATGATTTCCCTCCAAAAAAACCACTTTCTAGTATCGCCAAACAAATATCATCATCGTTTGGATTTACAAATTGCACATAACCAAAGCGTAACAATTCCCCTAATTCATCTTTTTGTTTTAATTCATCGCTAAGTATAATTTCTCTTAAGATCCAATTTTGGTCTTTTAAATCTTCTGAAGTCTCTCTAAAAGGGCTTAAACTAATTCCTGTCTGTAAGGATCTAATAGTAAACATTGGTGTAAAATCAGATAAATCGCCAGGTTCTTCGATAGATTTAGATAAGCTTAATAAAACCAATATTAAAATAACAATTTTTTTCATAACAACACCTTATATTAAAAAAATTTTCTAAAATTCACAGGAAAATGATCTGAAGCTAAAAATGTTCTAAGTCCAGCAGCAGCTAGTATAGCTAGTATAGCTGGGGGAGTATATCTTCTGGTTGTATCAGAATTTCCTGTAACAGCGTAATCAAGAACACCACCACTTGCTTGAGTATAAGATGCAGGAGAAACAAAATGTACTCGGTTTCTTAATCCTTGATCTAATAAAGACATTAATGAATTTGGATCTCTATTAAAATCTCCCAAGATCATCCAATTAATCAGAGGCATATTTCTAAAATGCATATCAACAGCAGTAACTATAGCTCCTGCATCATTTCCACCTCTTGCTAAAGCATGTGCGTTAAAAAATACATCATTGCAAATACGGATTCCTATGATAGGTCTTGAAGCAACGGTTGGAGGAGGTAAAACAATTACTTCATCCGCTTGTCTTCTACTTACTATTGCCATATTAACTCTATTTGCTCCTACATCAATTCTTGAATAATATATAAATACTGAATTAGGACGCGATGAAGTTCCCAAATTCCATTCGTATTCATGAATAGGAATACCCACACCAACAGGTTGGACTTGTCTTTGAGTCATCGTTGCGGTAGACGGTAAAACTCCTGCTTCTTGGACGGCTAAAACATCCATAGGGTTGCTTCCTGTAACAAGTTGTCTAATGCTAATATTCCATTTACTTTCTGTTGATGCTGAAGAACCTTGCAAATTCCATGTTCCAACATTATAATCTTCTAAAGAAGCAAAACTCAAATTGATACTTAAAATAATCAATAATATTTTTTTCATATTCAACTCCAATTGAATTATCTATAAGGATTTCGAGCGGTATAGGTAGGAGGTGCTATGTACCACTGTCTATCTAAATTTTTTTCTCCTGATTTTACACATTCGGTGAGAAATATTTTATAATAGCTTAAATTAAATTCTTTCATAACATCATGTATCGGCGTTTGAATACATTGCTTGGTCGCTAAATTTTGAATTTGATATGCACCGTTGTCCATAGGAAGAAGGGTCCAAAATTGAGCGTAATTACTTTGATCGCAAGGGTAATGGACGATCCCTTCGCCATAAGCATTTAGACATGTGAGTGTTTTGACATTTTTAATCATAACTTTATTTTGAGGAAATTCTATAAGCTGCCATACATTTGCATCGCCAAAAGGTCTGCTTGAATATAATGTATAACCCCATATCCAATTTCCTGGTCTTAAAGCCCATACAGTTAAAGCTGCTCCTGATGGACCCATTATGGTTATGTAATCACTAAAATATCCTCTGTTTTCATATACAGGAACATTGTTAAATTCTCCGTTTGATTGCGTTCTAGGCGAAGGTCCTTTAATAAAATCATTACCTTTAAAAGTATTTGTTTTTATTACAGGTGGTTCTAAAGGAACATCTTTTGGTATCAAATCTGAACCATCAACTAAAGCAGGAGTTTCTTGTTTGGCTGGTATTGTAGGTGTTTTTCCTATTTTAAGCGGATCGCTATCATGTAAATCACCATAAGATCGTCCCAGAGGATTAAGCTCTTTAGAAGAGCATCCGATAAAAAATATCAATAATAAGCTTAATACTATCATAGAATGAAATTTTTGCATTTTTTCTCCTTGAGTGAATTAAGATATCGATAAGTATAATAATATAATTTTAAAAATGTATAAAAAATTATAATTTAAGATTAAATAATTGTCTTCTATAAAAGAATAAAATTTTAATTTTTTGGAAAAATTATAGTTATAAAAAAATATATTAATATCAAAATGAAAGTTAATTTTAATAATAAAAAAAGTTTTTTTATTATTAAAATTTAAACTATGGAATTTTAAGTTTTTAAGAATAAAAATATAAATGAGTATGGAATTTAAAATATTTGAACATTAGAAGAGTTACGATTAAAATCGTGATTTTAAAGTGTAGATTGGACTAAATAATAAAAATTAAGTTGATTTTAAGTTAATTGTGAATTGCTTTATTGAGTTGAGAATAAACGAATTAATTATAAAGAACATTTCTATATAGCTTTGTTTGTGTTTATTCTTAAAGCTTTTTATGTTAAAATATCCAATAAGGAAAAGCAATGAAAGAAATTCTTATCACTAATGACGATGGCTATGAAAGCGAAGGACTTAAAAAACTCATTAAGATGTTAAAAAAAGAATTTAAAGCCAAGATCACCATAGTAGCTCCTGCTAGTGAAAAATCAGCTTGTTCACACTCCATAACCCTAACCAAACCTTTGCGTTTTGTTAAAGTAGGAAAAAGATTTTACAAGCTTGATGATGGCACTCCAGCAGATTGTATTTATCTTGCGCTTCACGCACTTTATAAAACACGCTTGCCTGATCTTGTAATCAGTGGGATTAACAAAGGAGCAAACGTAGGTGAAGATATTACCTACTCAGGAACTTGTGCAGGAGCTATGGAGGCGGTTTTACAAGGAATTCCTGCTATCGCTCTTTCTCAATTTTATAAAAAAAGCGAAAAAGAACTAGACTATAAAAATGCTTTAAAAATTACCAAAAAAATCATTCAAAATATTTTTGATAAAGGTTTTCCTTTGGAAAAAAAAGAATTTTTAAATATCAATTTTCCTGCAAAATCAAAAATCAAAGGCATTAAAATTTGTAAAGCAGGCAAAAGGGTTTATAATTTTGAAGCCCACTCAAATGTCAATCCGAGAGGAGTTGAGTATTATTGGCTTGCAGCAGCGAATTTAGACTTTGAAGATGAGAAAAATAGCGATATTGTCTTACTTAAAAAAGGCTACGCTACAATAACCCCTATAATGCTGGATCTTACAGCTTATGAAAAAATGAAAAAAGTTAAAAAATGGTTAAAGGCAAATGATGAATGATAGATTTACACGTATAAAATGGCTAGTTGGAGAAGAAAAATTTCAAAAAATTTCACAAACAAAAGTTCTGGTTTGCGGACTTGGTGGAGTGGGTGGAATTTGCGTTGATGCACTTTATCGTAGCGGTTTTAAAAACCTTACTTTAATCGATGCGGATAAATTTGAAATCACCAATCAAAATCGCCAAATTCATAGCGAAAATATAGGCGAAGAAAAAGCTAAAGTATTTGAAAGAATTTACAAGGCTAAAGGTATAGTCAGCAAAATCGATGAAGATTTTTTAGAAAATTTTGATTTAAGCGAGTTTGATCTTATCATAGATGCCATTGATGATATCCCTGTAAAAGTAGCTTTGGCTCATCTTATAGATTTTAAAAAACAAATTTTTATCTCTTCAACAGGTGGAGCTAGAAAGCTTGATCCAACACGCATTAAAACTACAAGTATTTTTAAAACTCACGGCGATGCTTTAGCTAAAAAATTCCGTTATGAGCTTAGAAAATCAGGTTTTAAGGGAAATTTTGATGTGGTATTTTCTGATGAAGAAGCACATTGTAAAGATTTGGGTTCTTTTATGGGTGTAACAGCTTCTTTTGGTTTGGCTTTAGCAAGTTTAGCAATGAGAAAAGTCTTATCAAAATATAAAGAGCAATGAGAAATTTTATTGTATTTATATTGTTTTTGAATATAGCCATTGGAGAGGATAAAATACTTGGTAATTTTTTTAAAGATTATAATACAAGTGGGACTTTTATAGTCTTTGATGGAAAAAATTATGCAAGTAATGATTTTCAAAGAGCTAAACAAGCCTTTTCTCCTGCTTCAACTTTTAAAATTTTTAATGCTTTAATTGCGCTTGATAATGGTGTAGTTAGAGATACAAAGGAAATTTTTTATCATTATAAGGGCGAAAAAGTATTTTTGCCCTCTTGGAAACAAGATGCTAGTTTAAGCTCAGCTATAAAACGCTCTCAAGTGCCTGCTTTTAAAGAATTGGCAAGAAAAATAGGACTTAAAACCATGCAAGAAAGCTTAAATAAACTTTCTTATGGAAATGCAAAAATTTCAAAAATCGATACTTTTTGGCTAGATAATTCTTTACAAATTTCTGCAAAAAATCAAGCTGATTTACTTTTTAAATTTTCGCAAAATTCTTTACCTTTTTCTAAAAAAATTCAAGAAGAAGTTAAAGAAATTATTCTTTTTAAGGAAGATAAAATCCAAAAAATTTATGCTAAAACAGGTTTTAATGATAATATCAATTTAGCTTGGATTGTTGGATTTGTAAAGACTGAAAACAAAATTTTATCTTTTGCTTTAAATGTTGATATAAAGGACATTAAAAATATTAAAATAAGGGAAAATTATTAAATAAGTATTTAGCTAATTTTTCCAACAATAATAGGATTAAAAGCTTTTACTGAAAGTATGAGAGTATCGCCTATTTTTATATCTTGATAAGCTTTTAAAAATTCCTCTTCACTAAGAGTGATTTTAATAATATCTTGATTTAAAAGCAAGGTTAAAACCACTAAAATATCACTTTTTTTAATTTCTAGCAAAGTTGCACTCAAACGCAATTTTGCACTAATACTTGAATGAGTAAAAAATTCATTTTTAGGAAAATCCTTAATGATTTTTCCATTTTTAAGTTCTAAAATTCTATGACTTAACTTATAAATTTCAGTTAGATCGTGACTGACTAATAAAGTGCTTATCTTAAAATATTCTAAAATTTTAGCCAATTCATCTTGTAAATTGGCACGCATTTTAAAATCCAAAGCACTCAAAGGCTCGTCTAAAAGCAAAATTTTTGGTTCCCTTGCTAAAGCTCTTGCTAAGGCCACTCTTTGTGCTTGTCCTCCGCTTAAATGTTTAGGATAAATTTTAGCCAAATTTTCAAGACCCATTAAGGCTAAAAGCTCACTAATCTTTGTCTTAGAACTAGTGGCATAGGCGATATTTTCTTTTACATTCATATTTGGAAAAAGCGCATAATCTTGAAAAACAAAACCGATTTTTCTTTTTTGCAAAGCTAAACTAAAATTTTTTGAAGAATCAAACCAAAGTTCATTATCTACTTCTATACGCCCCAATTTAGGCTCTATAAGTCCTGCTATGATTTTTAAAAGAGTGGTTTTTCCTGCTCCGCTTTCGCCAAAAAGTGCGGTAATTTTTCCTGATTCTATATCTTTTTTAAAATTTAAATCCAGTCTTCCTTTGGCAGTATTCATAGGATGATTGATATTAATTTTTATCATTGAAAACTCATTTTTTTATTGACAAAATAAAGACTAAAAAGCACTAAAAAAGAAAAAATAAACAATATAAAAGCATATTGATGTGCCAAGCTATAGTTTAAGATTTCAAGTTCATCATAAATAGCTATACTAGCTACTAAAGTTTCACCTTGTTTATGTCCTCCTATCATCATCACGACTCCAAATTCACCCACAGTATGGGCAAAACTCATCGCACAAGCACTAAAAATTCCTGCTTTAGAATTAGGTAAAATCACTCTAAAAAGAGTATAAATTTTACCTTTACCTAAACTATAAGAAGCATCGAGCAAATTTGGATTGATCGATGAAAAGGCACTTTGCAAAGGATTTACCATAAAAGGCAAAGAAAAAATTAAAGAAGCAAAAACAAGACCTTCAAAACTAAAAACCAAAGAAAGATTAAAATATTCTTTTAAAACTTGCCCTAAAAAACTATTAGCCGAAAAAGTTACAAGCAAATAAAATCCCAAAACACTAGGAGGTAAAATCAAAGGCAAAGAAATAAAGCTTTGAAGGATTGTTTTAAAAGGAAAACGCACAAAACTTAACAAATAAGCTAAAAATACACCAATAAAAAAAAGAATAAAAGTCGTGATAAAAGCAAGTTTAAAAGTAAGATAAAGGGTTTGTAAAAAAGCTGGATTAAGCATTATGACTCCTTAATACAATATCATTTGCTTTTACAAAACAAAGCCATTCTTGATTTTCACAAAGTTCAAGTTCTAAAGCTTTTTCTTTGGTGATGATACTAGAAAGCTCGTTATCTTTAAAATCAAAAAATATCTGATACAAAAGTTCGCCTTTTTTAATTTTTGTAATTTTAGCTAAAAAAGAATTTTCAACACTTAAAAGAGTTTTACTTGTGCTAAAACAAAGCTCATGCTCTTTAAAAAGAAGTTCTACACTCGCACCAATTTTTAAATTTTCTAAAGATTTTAATTCAAGCATTAAAACACTAAAAATCACTTCTTTAGAAAGTATTTTAACAATAACTATATCCTCTTGATTTAAAAGCTCACAAATTTGTCCTTTTATAAGGTTCATGGTGTGCTAAATCCGTATTTTTTAAAAATCTCTTTTGCTTTTAAAGAGCCAATAAATTCGCTAAATTCAAAGGCTAATTTTTTATTCTTAGCATATTTTGTGATGACATAACTTTGCTCTAAAGGGCTAAAATACTTTGGATTAATAATACTTGTTTTACCTTTAGGATGATTAATAGGAGAAACTAAAGAATAAGCCACTATAGCTATATCTGCATTTTTACTATCTACATGTAAAACAGGCACTGAGATATTTTCACCTAAAACGATTTTATCCTTAAAAAGCTCATTTAAATCCAAATTTTCAAGCACTTCTTTAGCCGCTACTCCATAAGGAGCTACTTTAGGATTGGCTATGCTTAGATGCGTGATTTTACCTGCCTTTTCTTTTAAATTTTCAACACCTCCTTGGAGTAAATTTTTATCCAAACTATACAAAGCCAAAACTCCTAAAACATAAACTTTTGGCTTTATTAAGGCATTTTTATCATCATAAATAGCCTTAGCATATTTAGTATCCGCTGAAAAAAAGAGATCAAATTCTCTTCCTTGTTTTAAAAGCTCATAATATTTTCCAGAAGCACCAAAAACCAATTCTATTTTATCTTCTGGATGTGTTTTCAAAAACTCATCTTTAACTTCACTCATTGCCTTTGAAGCTGAAGAAGCTACAAAAATGCTTAAATTTTGTGCATTTAGATGTAAGGTAAAAAACAAAATCCCAAAAAATACTATAAACTTTTTCATTTAGTTTTCCTTGTGTAAAAATTTAATTTTTGGATTATAACACAAAAAATTCATTTTATATCATTTTTGCATAAAATAAATACAGGATGATAAGTGAGTTTGTTTTGAAATTTTTCTTCAAATTCTTTTAAAAAACCTTTATTTAAAGGATAAAATCCTAAAGAATTTACACCGCTAAATTTTAAATGTCTAAAAACATCTAAAGCATTATTAAAACTTAATTTTATGAGTTCTTGAGTGATTTTTACTTCATCAAAATAGATTTTAAAAATTTGCTCTAATTCATTTAAGCTAAAATAATTTAAACCAAAACCCGTGCTTTGTTTGATTTCTTTTAAATTTTGTTTTGCAAAAGTAGAAAGAAGTAAAATCCCATTTTGATTCAGCATATCCCTAAGACTTGGTATAATGCGTTTTAAATCAAGCCATTGCAAAGTTGCATTTGAAACAATAAGATCAAATTTCTCTTTACTTAAATCCTGTTTTGCAATTTCATTCATATTAAAAATTAAAATATTAGAATTTTCTTTAAAATCTAAAATATCGTTTCTTAAATACTCATTAAAAGTAATGAAATTTTGAAGTTTTTTGCTAAATTCACCTCTACCACAACCAAATTCAAACACTTTTTCAAAATGTGAAATTTTTAAATCTTTTAAAATTTCACAAAGTTTTAAACCCATAAAATCTTGCACTTTTGCATGTTTTTCATAATCTTTTGCTTTTAAAAAATTCAAATTTCATCCCAAGTTTTAAAATCAAAAAAAGCAAAATGCGGTTCATCTAAAAAAATAAGTTTTGAAAAAGCATTTTTTAAAGTATTTGGTGGAAAAATTTTATCTTCTTTACTTGAATAAACCTTATCCCAAAGCAAATTTTCTTCTTGTTTTGTTAAAGCAAAGTCAAAAAGTTTTTCAAGTTCTATTTTTAAAGCTTTTTCATCTTTAAAAATAAAATCTTTGACTAAGCTTTTGTGTTCTTCAAATAAAACTTCTTTGAAATTTTCTAATTTAAAATTTTGCAGGGTTTTTTTAAAAATTGTAGGATGAATTCCTTTTGATTTATCTATACCTAAATTTGTGCCATTTATGGCTATTTTTTGTTTAAAATTAAGCTCTTTTAAAAGTCTATTTGCTACGCAAACCCCCATAGAAAAAGCGATTAAAAAAAGTTCATCAAAAGCTTTGAAATCAAAATTTAAATCAAAATTTTCATAATCATAAAATAAAATCACATTTTTATTGCTTTTTAAATGCGAAAAATGACTAGGATGTGAAGCAAATCCTCCAAATATCACTATAAGTTTTTTTGAATCAGGATTTTTACATAAAAATTCATATTTCATAAAAGCTCTATTATCCTTTCAAGTTCTTCTGTGTTAAGTCCTGCATGTAAGGAAAAACGAATTCTGGCTTTATTCTTTGGCACGGTAGGTTCTTTGATCGCAGGAGCAAAAAATCCAGCTTTTTGGAGTTTTTGTGAAATTTCTAAGGCTTTTTTATTTTCACCTAAAAGTAAGCAAATGATATAAGCATCGCCTAAAACAGTGTGATTTTTTTCTTGCAATTTACTTTTAAAAAAAGTGCTTAAAAGTTCTAATTTTTCTCTTTCTTTCTTAAAACAAGGTATTTTTTTAAAAATAAATTGTGTCCAAGCTACATTAATAGGTGGCAAGGCTGTAGAATAAATAAAAGCTCTAGCTTTGTTGATGAAAAATTTTTTATATTTTTCATCACATATCATACAAGCACCTATGGAAGCAAGGGCTTTTCCAAAGGTAAAAACCAAAAAATCCACTTCATTTTCTAAGGCTAGTTTTTTAACAAGCCCCAAACCCTCTTTATCAAAACAACCCACGCTGTGTGCTTCATCTATATAAAGCTTAATTTTATCATAATGTTTTTTAAGCTCACACAAAGTTTTAAAATCGCTAAAATCTCCATCCATACTAAACAAAGCTTCGCTTAAAACGATGATATTTTCATAATTTTCATAATGTTTTTGGATTAAACTCTCTAAATGATTCATATCTTTATGATGAAAACGAAAAAAATCAGCTCCGCCAAGTCTTAAACCATCAATCATACTTGCATGAATAAATTTATCGGTTAAAAAAAGCGTCTTAGAAACGCTAGAAAGTGCTGCTATACAAGAGATATTTAGATGATAACCACTATTAAAATGTAAAATTTCCTTATCTTTAAATTTAGTCTTTAAAAAACTTTCTAATTCTTCATAAATTTCAAAATTTCCACTCAAACTTCTTGAACTCGAACTTGAAAAAAACAAATCTTGCTCTTTTAAGGTATTTAAAAACTCAGCTTTTAACTCTTTAGAAGACGCCAAATAAAGATAATCATTTCCTGCTAAATTTAAAAGTTTTTGATCTTGCTTATAAACAAATTTATTTTCATGTTTTAAAGGCGTTAGAGTTCTTAGATTGTGATTTTGCTCTAGATCTTGCAAAATTTTTTCAAGCTTCATTTTTTTCCTGTAAATTTAAAAATTTAAAGTATTATTTTGCCAAAATATTTTTAAAAAAGAAGTTATAATGCAAAATCAAATCTTAAAAAATCTCGATTTAAAACACATTTGGCACCCTTGCACACAAATGAAAGATCACGAAACCCTACCTTTAATCCCTATAAAAACAGCAAAAGGCGTGTGGCTTTATGATTTTGATGATAAAGCTTATATGGATTGTGTGAGTTCTTGGTGGGTAAATCTTTTTGGTCATTGTAATGAAAAAATCGCAAATGCCATTAAAAAACAAGTTAATGAGCTTGAACATGTGATTTTAGCAGGTTTTACACATGAGCCTATCATCAAACTTTCGGCTAGACTTTGTGAAAAAGTGGGGCGTGATTTTAATAAATGTTTTTATGCAGATAATGGCTCAAGCGCCATTGAAGTAGCACTTAAAATGAGTTTTCATTATCATTTAAATAAAGGTTTGAAAAAAAATAAATTTTTATCCCTAAGCAATTCCTATCATGGCGAAACCTTAGGGGCTTTAAGTGTGGGTGATATTGCACTTTATAAAGATACTTACAAAGCCTTGCTTTTAGAGTGTTTAAGCACTCCTGTGCCACAAGGTAAAGACTATACTAAAGAGCTTGAAATTTTAAAAGATATTTTAGAAAAAAATGCAAGTGAAATTTGTGCTTTTATACTTGAACCCTTGGTGCAATGTGCAGGAAATATGCATATGTATGAAGCTAGCTTTATCGATGAAGCGATCAAGCTTTGTCATGCTTTTAATGTGCAAGTGATTTTTGATGAAATTGCAGTAGGCTTTGGACGCACAGGAACTTTGTTTGCCTTACATCAATGCAAACAAAGCCCTGATTTTATCTGCCTTTCAAAAGGGATAACGGGTGGATTTATGCCACTTTCTGTAGTGCTTACAAGAGATGAAATTTATAATGCTTTTTATGATACTTATGAAAGCCAAAAGGCTTTTTTACATTCTCATAGCTATACGGGAAATACCTTAGCTTGTGCAGCAGCTAATGCGGTTTTAGATATCTTTGAAAATGAAAATATTTTAGAAAAAAATCAAATTTTAAGTACCTTTATCCAGCAAGAATTTTCAAAACTTAAAAAATTTGATTTTTTAGGAAATTTTAGAACTTGCGGAATGATTAGTGCTTTTGACATTTTAAGCCATAAACACGAACGCGTGGGACTTTTTGTATTTCAAAAAGCCTTAGAAAAAGGCTTGCTTTTAAGACCTTTAGCAAACACTATATATTTTATGCCTCCTTACATCATCACAAAAGAACAAATCGTTTATGTGGTGGAAAGTTTAGAGCAGATTTTTAAGGAATTTTAAGTTGTAAAATTTCTTGCATTTGTTCCTTAAAATCTTTATTTAAAATACTATTTTCATCAAAAAAATCAAGATTGATTATAGGAATTTTTGCATAATTTTTTATAAAATCATCTTGCAAGGTATCTTTTTTGCCCATCATTATAAGGGCTAAAAGATTGATATTTCTTTGCTTTAAAGCTTCAATGCTAAGCAAGATATGATTAATACTTCCAAGATAGTATTTTGCTACTAAAATCGTAGGGTGTTTAAAAATATTCATAAAATCAATCATAGTGTAATTTTCATCCATAGGAGAAAAAAGCCCACCCGCAAGCTCAATAAGTAGGTTCTTACTTTTTGGTAAAATGATATCTAGAGCTTTATAATCAAGCTTTTCTTTGATTTTTCCAAGATGAGGAGAAGCTGGAGTTTGCAAAAAAATACCTTCTTTAAAAACCTTTGTTTTTGGGCTAAATTTTGCAATAAACTCGCTATCTGTTGGAGTTCCTGCTTGAATGAGTTTAAAATAATCATAGTTAAAATTCGCACAAAAAGCTGCACTAAAATGTGTTTTTCCTACATCAGTATGTATTCCACTTACATAAATTTGCACAAAAAATCCTTAAGAAAGAAATTTTAAACCCACTGTACAAGCAATAATCACAGTGATTAAAAAAAGTTTTAAAAAACTTTTACTTTCTTTATAAAAAAGCACTCCTATCATTACCCCACCAGCGGTTCCAGCTCCTGTCCATATAGCATAAGCAACACTCATAGCGATATTTTGCATACTTAAACTTAAAAAAGTAAAAGAAAATCCAAAACACACTATCAAAGCCAAAAGGTAAAGCTTGTTTTTAGTGCTTACAAGTTCTTTCATGATTACCACACCAAAAATTTCACAAGCAGTAGCTAAAAACAAATAAAACCATTCCATAACTAAGCTTCCTTGCTTACCCGTTTAAGGGCTATAATGCTTAAAAGTAAAATCGCTATAAGCACAAGTTTAATTACAGAAACAGCCTCGTTAAAAATAAACATTTCATTTAAAACCACTCCTATAGTGCCAATGCCTACAAAAACACTATAAGTAATGCTTACTTCAAGTCTTTCACAAGCTTTTAAAAAACAAGTAAAAGAAATACAAACTCCAATGGCTGTTAAAATATAATGCCAAATTTCTGTAGAATATTTAAGTCCGCTTACCCAAAAGCATTCTATAATCCCACCTAAGATTATTAAAAACCAAGCTATATTGATATTGAATTTTTCATTCACATGAAGCCTTAAATTAACATAATATTTGTAAAACAAATTATATCTTAAAGAAATTAAAAGAAGCTATAAATTTACTTTTCCATAAGCCAAAATTAGATATAATCAAAGCTCATTTTTTAAGAAAGGACAAAAGATGTTAGAAGGTATCGTTAGAGAGAGTATCGGTAGAAAAGCTGCTAAAGCTTTAAAAAGAGATGGTTATCTAATCGCAAACATCTATGGAAAAGGATTAGAAAATATCAATGCCGCTTTTAAAGTAAATGAGTTTATTAAAGAAGTTCGTAAAAAAACTACTTTAATTTTTGATGTAAAAGTAGGTTCTCAAACTTTAAGCGTTGTAGTTGTGGATTATCAAAAAGATCCTGTAACTGCAGAACTTAAACATGTGGATTTAAAAGTTGCACAAAAAGGTGTGATTTCTAAATACATGGTTCCAGTTAAAATCACAGGAACAGCTATAGGTCTTAAAAATAAAGGTGTTTTAATCCAATCAAAAAGAAGATTAAAAGTAAAATGTGCAGCTGAAAATTTACCAAATTTCTTCGAACTTGATGTAAGTAAACTTGATGTGGGTGATGCTTTACTTGTTCGTGATATTGTAGTTCCTGCAGGAGTAACTATAATTGATGCTGATAGAGTAGCGGTTGTAGGCGTAGAAAAAGCTAGATGATTTTAGTCGTAGGGCTTGGCAATATAGGCGTAGAGTATGAAAATACCCGTCATAATGTCGGTTTTATGCTAATTGACTTGCTTTTAAAAGAAAGCAATTTTACAAATCTTACAAACTCTAAATTTAAAGGAGAACTTTTTAAAATAGGTTCTTCTTTACTTCTTCTTAAACCTAGCACTTATATGAATAATTCAGGACTTAGTGTAAAAGCAGTGAATGATTTTTATAAATGCGAAAGAATGATAGTTATCCATGATGATATAGATATAAATTTAGGATCCTTGCGCTTTAAAAAAGGCGGTTCAAGTGGTGGACATAATGGACTTAAAAGCATAGATACTTTATGTGGAAATGATTATGAAAGAGTGCGTATAGGAGTGGGAAAGGGTGAAAATGTGATTTCTCATGTTTTAGGTAAATTTAAACCCGAAGAAGAAATAACCTTAAGCAAAGTTTTAGAGCATACAAAAAAAGCTTTGCTTGAGCTTATTGAAAATGATGATTTGTCTGCTATATCATCCAAATACAGCCTAAAGGCTTAAGATGTGGATATTTTTTCGTTTTATTTCAGGGATTTATCTAAAAAATTTTTTTATTATATTTTTTTCTTTACTTGGTTTTTATTGCGGTATTGATTTGCTCTTAAATTTTAAAGATCTACCAAAAGCCGCAAATCTTGATTTGCTTTATATTATGTTTTTATCTTTCTCGGCAGTGCCTTATGTATTACCCATTTCTTTGATTTTTGCTTTGGTAGTTTCTTTGATTTCTATGATCAGAGCAAATGAATTTGTAAGTCTTTATGCGTTAGGACTGAGCAGAAATTATGTTATTTTATTTCCTTTTTTATGGGCTTTATTTTTTTGTTGTATTTATATAGGATTGAATTTTACTTCTTTTGCTTATGCAAATGATTATAAGAGAAATATTTTAAAAAATGGCACTATTATGAATCAAAGTGGAGAAGTGTTTTTGAAATTTAACAATAATTTTGTTTATATTTCAAAGATAAACAATGGACAAAATAGTGCTCAAAATATAAAAATTTTTAATATCAATGATTTAAATTTAAGCTCTTTTGTAAGTGCTAAAAATGCTTATTTTGAAGGTGAAAGTTGGATTTTGCGAGATGGTAATATTACATTATTACCTAAAAATTATGAACTTGCTAATGATGGTTTAAAGATACAAGATTTCTCCGAGCTTAAATCACTTGAGGGTTTTAAACCAAAGATTATAGAAGGGGTTGCTAGTAATAGTGATTATTCAATATCTGATGCACTTGAAAGTTTTGAGCTTTTTAAGGCGCAAAATGTCAATACAGATGCTCTTAAAATCAATCTTTATAAATTTGTTTTTACTCCTTTTTTTGCACCATTTTTAATGCTTATTATGTATTATTTTTTTCCTGTAATAGCAAGATTTTTTAATCTTGCTTTTATAGCTTTTATAGCTTTTGTAGTGACTTTGATGATTTGGGGAGTCTTGTTTTTGCTTACTAGATTAAGCGAAAATAGTGTGATTGCAAGTGAAATTGGCATTGTAGTGCCTATTATAATTTTGGGTTGTTTAAGTGCTTATATGTATTATAAGCATCGATAAATTAAGCTTTGTGTAGTAAAATTATAAAAATTAAAGGTTAAATATGGATTATAAACAATTAAAGCAAGAATTTAATACTCCTTTTTATATTTACAATTTTGATTTCATAAAAGAGCGTCTTTTAAATCTCAAAGAGGCTTTTAAGGCTAGAAAATCTCAAATTTTTTACGCCGTAAAAGCCAATTCAAATTTAAGTTTGTTGCAAATGCTTGCAAATTTAGATAGTGGATTTGATTGTGTAAGTATAGGCGAGGTAAAGCGTGCCTTAAAAGCAGGAGCAAAAGCTTATAAGATTATTTTTAGTGGAGTAGGAAAAACCAAAGAAGAGTTAAGACAAGCTTTAGAATATGATATTTTATATATTAACCTTGAAAGTGAAGCTGAAATGATGCTTTTAGAAAGTGTGGCTAAAGAACTTAATCTAAAGGCAAGAATCAGTATTCGTGTTAATCCAAATGTTGATGCAAAAACTCATCCTTATATTTCTACAGGATTAAATGAAAATAAATTTGGTGTTGAAATTGATATAGCAAGAAAAATGTATCTTTATGCAAAAAATTCATCTTTTTTAGAGCCTGTTGGAGTGCATTTTCATATAGGTTCGCAACTTTTAGATATTTCTCCTATTCATGAAGCAGCAGCCATTGTCGCAAAACTTGTAAGAGAGTTAAAAGCCTTGCAAATCGATCTTAAATTTTTTGATATAGGCGGTGGCTTGGGTGTGGCTTATGAAAAAGATGAGTGCGAACCTGATCTTTATAATTATGCACAAGGTATATTAGCACAACTTCATGGGCTTGATTTAACCATAGGAATGGAGCCTGGAAGGTATTTAGTTGCTAAAAGTGGAGAATTTGTTTGTTCAGTACTTTATGAAAAACAAAATAAAACCAAGCGTTTTGTTGTAGTAGATGGAGCGATGAATGATCTTATACGCCCAAGTTTATACGAGGCTTATCATGAAATAATCTTACCTTATAATCAAGCCCAAGAGAGTTTATGTGATGTTGTAGGTGGAATTTGTGAGAGTGGAGACTTTTTTGCTAAAGCAAGGTCTTTACCTAGCACTCAAAGTGGTGATATAATGGTTATTAAAAATACTGGAGCTTATGGTTTTAGTATGAGTAGTAACTACAATACTCGTAATAAAGTTTGCGAATTAGCCCTTGAAGAAGGACAGGTAAGATTGATCCGTCAAAGAGAAAATTTTGAAGATCAAATCGTTTTAGAAGAGAAATTTTTAAAGGCTTAAAATGTTTTTTTTAGATGTTCAAGGGACTTTAATTTCTGATCATGATAAGAGTTTAATCCATGGCGCTAAAGAATTGATCGATTTTTTAAATGCAAAAAATCTTCCTTATGTTATCATCACTAACAATACAAAAAAACTTGATTTTTTGGAAAAATTACAGCAAAAAGAATTGGCTATAAAAGAAAATGCTTATATTGATCCTTTTAGCGTTTTAAAACACCTTTTAAAACCTTGTAAAGTTGCGGCTTTTGGCGCAGATGAGTTTGTAAAAAGTCTTGAAAATCTTGGTTTTGAACTTGATTTTGTAAATCCTAGTGCTGTGCTTGTAGCTAGTTATGATGATTTTAAATTTAAAGATTTTGCTAGTATGATAGAATTTGCTAGAAGAGAAGTTAGGTTTATAGCTATGCACGAAACTAGCATTTATAAAAAAGATGGTAGGCCTTATCCTGGTGTAGGTAGCATTATGGCTATGCTTAAAAATGCTATTGATTTTAAATACGAGGTTGTGGGTAAGCCTAGCATTGCTTTTTATAAAGAAGCTTTAAATTTGATAAGAAGACAAAATTCAAAAATCGATTTTGAAGATATTAAAATCATTAGTGATGATTTTAGAGGAGACTTGCTTAAGGCAAAAGAACTTGGCATGAAAACCTTACTAGTTTTAAGCGGCAAGATAAGCGACACAAAAGGGCTTGATACGGATTTGCTTGATGGAGTTTATCCTAGTGTTTTTGAGTTTTTAAAGGAGCTAAAATGCCAAATTTAGAAGAATTTAGAAATAAAATCGATGCGGTTGATGATAAAATTTTAGAACTTTTAAATGAAAGAATGACTTATGTTAAAAGTATAGGCGAGCTTAAACAAAGCAGTGGGGGAGCTATTTATCGTCCTGAGCGTGAAAGAGCCATTATCAATCGTTTAAAAAATGCAAATTTAGGATTTTTAGATCAAAATGCCATAGAGGCAATTTATCAAGAAATTTTTGCAGTTTCAAGAAATTTAGAAATGCCTCAAACTATAGCTTATTTAGGGCCTGAGGGAACTTATACTCATCAAGCAGCAAGAAGTCGTTTTGGTGCGATGAGTCGTTATATAGCCTTGGCTAATATCGAAGATGTTTTTAAAGAGTTAAGCAACAAAGAAGCAAAATACGGTGTTGTGCCTATAGAAAATAATACCGAAGGTGCAGTAGGTATTACTTTGGATTGTCTAGGTAAGTATAATGAGCTTAAAATTTTTGGTGAAATTTATATGGATATCCATCATTCTTTTGCGGGAATTAATGAAAATTTAAAAGAAATCAAACGTATTTATTCGCATCCACAAGGTTATAATCAATGTCGTAAATTTTTAGAAAGTCATGAACTTAGTGCTATAGAATTTGTTCCTTCAAAATCTACAGCTAATGCGGCTTATCTAGCTTCGCAAGATAAATATGCAGCAGCAATTTGCTCTAAAATAGCGGCTAAGCTTTATAATGTGCCTGTGCTTTTTGATAAAATAGAAGATAATGCAGCCAATAAAACAAGATTTTTAATTTTAAGCGATATTAAAAATCCTAAAATGCCAAATTGTAAAACTTCTATTTTAGCACACACAGCACATAAACCTGGGGGGCTTAGCTTTTTATTAGAGCAGTTTAAAAAAGAAAATATCAATCTTACCAAGCTTGAATCTCGTCCTGTAAAATCAAAAGAATTTTTACACAGTTTTTATATAGATTTTGAAGGACATATTGATGATGAAAATGTAAAAAAAGCTTTAAAAGATATACAAGAGATTGTTTGGCTTGGATCTTATTTATCAGGAGAAAAAGATGAAATTTAATGAATTTTTAAGTCATTTAAGCAATTATGAACCCGGAAAAGATATAGAAGTTATTGCCAAAGAATATGACATTAAAGAAGTGATAAAATTAGCAAGTAATGAAAATCCTTTTGGTACGCCACCAAAAGCCATAGAATGTTTAAGACAAAATGCAAACAAAGCTCATCTTTACCCTGATGATAGTATGATAGAACTTAAAAGCATATTGGCTCAAAAATACAAAGTTCAAAATGAAAATATTATTATCGGTGCAGGCAGTGATCAAGTGATTGAATTTGCTATACATTCTAAGTTAAATTCTAAAAATGCTTTTTTGCAAGCTGGAGTTACCTTTGCTATGTATGAAATTTATGCCAAACAATGCGGTGCAAAGTGCTATAAAACTCAAAGCATTACTCATAATTTAGATGAATTTAAAAAACTTTATGAAATACATAAAGATGAGATTAAACTTATTTTCTTATGCTTGCCAAACAATCCTTTAGGCGAGTGTTTGGATGCAAGTGAAGTGACCAAATTTATTAAAGGTGTAGAGGAGGATTGTTTAGTTGTGATTGATGCAGCTTATAATGAATTTGCAAGTTTTAAAGATAGCAAAAAACATTTAGAACCTTGTGAATTGATTAAAGAATTTGACAATGTACTTTATTTGGGAACTTTTTCCAAGCTTTATGGATTAGGAGGCTTACGCATTGGTTATGGCATAGCTGATGCTAGTATTATTAGTGCATTTTACAAGCTTCGTGCGCCTTTTAATGTGAGCAATCTTGCTTTAAAAGCAGCAGTTGCAGCAATGGATGATGATGAATTTACTGAAAAAACTTTAGAGAATAATTTTTCTCAAATGGAGCTTTATAAAGAATTTGCTAAAAAACATAATATCAAAATCATTGATAGTTATACAAATTTCATCACTTATTTTTTTGATGAAAAAAATAGTACAGATTTGTCTGAAAAATTGCTTAAAAAGGGTATAATAATAAGAAATTTAAAAAGCTATGGTTTAAATGCTATACGCATTACTATAGGAACATCTTATGAAAATGAAAGATTTTTTACAGAATTTGATAAGATTTTAAGATAGATATAAATCAAATAAAAATATGTAAAATTCGCCAAACTAAGGGATGAGAATTAATGGATTTTAAAAATATGTTTCATCAAATTGGGCAACTTTATCAAAATTTAACTCGCAAGCAGCGTATAGTGATTGCTGCATCTATTGTAGTGGTGGTTGGGTTTTTGGTTTTTTTAGCTTTATTTCGCGGAAGTGGTAGTAATGCAAATAATGGATATGCAGTTTTAGTTGAAAATGTAAGCCCAAGTTCTTCTGCTGCAATTGTAGCTAAACTTGAACAAAATAATATTCCCTATAAATTAGAAAGTGAAAATAAAATTTTAGTTCCACAAGATCAGGTTTATCGTCAAAGAATGTTTATTGCAAGCGAAGGTCTTATAAAAGATAGTCGCGTGGGTTTTGAAGCTTTTGATACTCAAGCTTTTGGAGCTACAAATGAAGAACAAAAGGTAAAATACCAAAGAGCCATAGAAGGCGAACTTGCAAGAACTATTGAGACTTTAGAACCTATTCGTAGCGCTGTTGTACACATAGCATTTCCTAAAGATAGTGTTTTTACCGAAAGGCAAATTCCGCCTACAGCTTCAGTTGTTGTTAATGTTCGCGAAGGCTTAAAGCTTACTAGAAAACAAATTGATGGTATAAAAAATATTGTTTCAGCGGCAGTTCCAAAACTTACTAAAGAAAATGTTAAGATTAGTGATCAAAGTGGTGTACCTTTAGATGAGCAAGAAGCATATGAAGATGATTTGGTTCGTGCGCAAATTAAATTTAAAAGTGATCAAGAAAAAGCTTTAGAAGATAAGATTATAGAAAATTTAGCTCCTTTTGCAGGTGGTATGGATAAAGTAAAAGTGAGTGTAAATATAGATTTTGATTTTTCCAAGCAAGAATCTCAAAGTGAAATTTATGATCCAAATCCTATAGTGCGTAGCGAGCAAACTTTAAACGAGGAAAGAACAGGTAGAAAAGATCCAGAAATTCAGGGTGTTCCAGGTGCTGTTTCTAATATAGGTCCTGTTGAAGGACTTGACAATAAGGGTCAAATTGACACTTATAAAAAAAATCAAGTTACTACGAATAATGAACTTTCTAAAACTATTACAAATACCAAAAAACAATTTGCAACAGTTTTACGCACTTCAGCAGCTGTTACTATAGATGGAAAATATCAAGATGTGGTTGATGAAAATGGGGATGTGAAAAGCGAATATGTTCCATTAACCAAAGAAGAGCTTGCAAGTGTTGAGAGTATAGTTAAAAATACTATTAATTTTAGTGCTACTAGAGGTGATAGTGTTGTAGTTCAAAATTTACCATTTCATCGTGAGTCGATTAGAGTTGAAAGTAAAGTTAAAACTTTTTATAATCGTTTTATTGAGCCGTTTATTCCACCGGTTAAGTATTTTATTGCAGCGATTTTACTTTTTATTTTTTACAAAAAAGTTATTACTCCATTTACTCAAAAAATGCTTGAAGATGTCGCAGCACAAGAAGAAATGCAGCAAGGTCCAAATGCTGTTTTAGATGATGTTGAAGATACTTTGGAAAAAATGAATGCAGCAAGGAAAAAAGTTGAAGAACAACTTGGTTTTGGAGATAATTTCAATGAAGATTCTATCCAGTATGAGGTTTTGCTTGAAAAATTGCGTGGTTTGGTAAGTGATAAAAGCGAGGAAATTGCTGCACTTTTGCAAAATTTAATTCAAAACGATAGTGAATTTGGTGAAAAGGATATGTGATGATAAAGCTAAGTGAAGAACAAAAAATGGTCTATGATGATTTATCGATGCCTGAAAAGGTGGCGATATTTCTTATACAACTTGGCGAAGATGCAACAACTTCTGTGTTTTCACATATGGAAATTGATGTAATTACAGAAATTTCACGTTATATTGCTATGGCTAAAAATGTTGATAGATCCGTAGCTACTGCAGTTTTAGAAGAATTTTACACTCTGCTTCAATCAAATCAATATATTAAAAGTGGTGGTTTGGAATATGCTAAAGAAATACTTTTTCGTACTTTTGGGCCAGAGATTGCAAATAAAATTCTTGAAAAACTCACTAAAAGTATGGAGAATAATCAAAATTTTGCTTATTTGGCGCAAATTAAACCACAGCAGCTTGCAGACTTTATTACTAAAGAGCACCCACAAACCATTGCTCTTATTTTGGCACATATGGATTCTATTCATGCGGCAGAAACTTTAGAGTATTTTAGTGATGAATTAAGGGCTGAGGTGGTTATAAGAATGGCAAATCTTGGCGATATTTCTCCAAGTATTATTAAAAGAGTTTCTGCAGTGCTAGAAAGCAAGCTTGAAAGTCTTACCTCTTATAAGGTTGAAGTGGGCGGCCCAAGAGCAGTAGCAGAAGTGCTTAATCGTTTGGGTCAAAAAGCAAGCAAATCAACCATTACTTATATTGAACAAAGTGATGAACGCTTAGCAGAGACTATTAAAGAGCTTATGTTCACTTTCGATGATATACAAAAACTTAGTACTCAAGCTATAAGAGAAATTTTAAAAGTAGCTGATAAGCGTGATTTAATGATAGGTTTAAAAGGCGCAAGTGAAGAGTTAAAGCAAAAATTCTTAGCCAATATGTCTACGCGTGCAAGCGAAGCTTTTCTTGAAGAAATGGGTTTTTTGGGTGCTGTGCGTGTTAAAGATGTTGAAGATGCACAAAGAAAGGTTGTTGAAGTGGTGCAAAAACTTGCAGAACAAGGTCTTGTTCAAACAGGCGATGCGGATGAAATGATAGAGTAGGTGAGAGATGGTTAATCGTAGCAATGTAATTTCTGGTGGGGCTTCTGATCAGCATGTTGTTGAAGGATATCGTTTTAAAGTTATTTCAGAATTTGATAATCATACAGGTGAAAAAAAACATACTCAAACTCCAGATGAAGAAAATGCTAATATATCTTTAAATGATGAAAAACCAGTCGAAGAAAATCATGCTATTGCCCCTACGCAAGCTGTTATGGAAACTCAAATTCCAACATTTCAACCAAGTTTTGTTGAAGATTTGCTTAAAAAAACAGATGAAATGTCAAGCAATATTATTAAACTTCAAATGCAAATAGAAAGTCAAGAGAATGAATTTAATAACCGCTTAAATTCAGAACTTGAAAATGCTAAAGAAAAATTTGCCAAAGAAGGTTATGAGAAAGCAAAAGAAGAATTTCAAAAGGAATTGAGTGATTTTAAAGATAAGTATTTAAAAAGTATAGCCAAGCTCGATAATGCTTGTGAAAATCTTGAAAATTTTATAGAAAAAAACGAGAAAGAATTAGCAGATACTGCTATAGATATCGCTAAAGAAGTAATCTTAAAAGAACTTGAACTAAATTCAAGTAAGATAGCTTATGCTTTGGCCAAAGATTTAATCGGCGAGCTTAAGGGTGCTAGTGCAATTGAGCTTAAGGTTAATGCAGAGGATTATGAGTATTTAAAAGAGCAATTTGATCAGAATGCTCATATTAAAATAAGTCTTGATGATGCAATTAGTAAAGGAAGTGTTATTATTATAAGTGACGCAGGCAATATAGAGTCCAATCTTAACTCTCGTCTAACTAAAATTAAAAAAATGGTGAATAATGAGTAAAAAATTTGCCCATACTCAAGAAGAGTTAGAAAAGCTAAGTTTAAAAGAATTAGAAAATTTAGCAGCATCTATACGTGAAAAAATCATACAAGTTGTGAGTAAAAATGGTGGACATTTAAGTTCAAATTTGGGTGCTGTAGAACTTAGTATAGCAATGCATTTTGTTTTTGATGCAAAAAAAGATCCTTTTATTTTTGATGTGTCACATCAATCTTATACACACAAGCTTTTAAGCGGAAAAGAAGAAATATTTGATACTTTAAGACAAATCAATGGTTTGAGCGGTTATACAAAACCTAGCGAGGGAGATTATTTTGTAGCAGGGCATTCTAGCACCTCTATTTCTTTGGCAGTAGGTGCTTGTAAGGCCATTGCTTTAAAAGGTGAAAAGCGTATTCCTGTTGCTTTGATTGGAGATGGTGCTTTAAGTGCGGGTATGGCCTATGAGGCTTTAAATGAATTGGGTGATTCTAAATTTCCTTGCGTAATACTTTTAAATGATAATGAAATGAGTATTTCAAAACCAATTGGAGCAATTTCAAAGTATCTTTCTCAGGCTATGGCAACGCAGTTTTATCAAAGTTTTAAAAAGCGTATTGCTAAAATGTTGGATATATTGCCTGATAGTGCTACTTATATGGCCAAGCGTTTTGAAGAGAGTTTCAAACTTATTACTCCTGGGCTTTTGTTTGAAGAATTAGGGCTTGAATATATAGGGCCTATTGATGGACATAATCTAGGTGAAATTATTTCTGCATTAAAACAAGCAAAAGCTATGCAAAAGCCTTGTGTGATACATGCTCAAACCATAAAGGGTAAAGGCTATGCTTTAGCCGAAGGAAAACATGCTAAATGGCACGGGGTGGGAGCTTTTGATATAGATAGTGGAGAGAGTGTTAAAAAAAGTGATACTAAAAAATCTGCTACTGAAATTTTTTCTAAGAATTTGCTTGATTTAGCCTCAAAATATGAAAATATTGTTGGGGTTACGGCGGCTATGCCAAGTGGAACAGGTCTTGATAAGCTTATAGAAAAATATCCAAATCGTTTTTGGGATGTGGCTATTGCAGAACAGCATGCAGTAACTTCTATGGCTGCTATGGCAAAAGAAGGATTTAAACCTTTTATTGCAATATATAGCACCTTTTTGCAGCGTGCTTATGATCAAGTGATCCATGATTGTGCAATTATGAATTTAAATGTGGTTTTTGCTATGGATAGAGCAGGGATAGTAGGTGAAGATGGGGAGACACATCAAGGTGTTTTTGATCTTAGTTTTTTAGCTCCTTTGCCAAATTTCACTCTTTTAGCCCCAAGAGATGAGCAAATGATGCAAAATATAATGGAGTACGCTTATTTACATCAAGGACCTATTGCTTTTCGTTATCCTAGAGGGAGTTTTATTTTGGATAAAGAATTTAATCCTTGTGAGATAAAACTTGGTAAGGCACAATGGCTTGTAAAAAATAGTAGTGAAATTGCTTTTTTAGGTTATGGACAAGGTGTGGCAAAAGCGTGGCAAGTTTTAAGAGCCTTGCAAGAAATGAATAATAATGCTAATTTGATCGATTTAATTTTTGCTAAACCTTTAGATGAAGAACTTTTGCGTGAGCTTGCTAAAAAAAGTAAAATTTGGTTTATTTTTAGTGAAAATGTTAAAATTGGCGGTATAGAAAGTTTAATTAATAATTTTTTACAAAAATATGATTTGCATGTAAAAGTTATTAGCTTTGAATATGAAGACAAATTTATTGAACATGGAAAAACAAGTGAGGTGGAAAAAAATCTAGAAAAAGATGTCAATAGTTTGTTGACGAAAGTTTTAAAATTTTATCATTAAATAATAAAAAATATTATTTAATATAAACTTCTTTTAATAAAAATTTTATTATTATTTCCACTTAAAAAAGCAAGGAATAAATACAATGGAATTACTACAAATGCTTAAAAAACATGAGTTAAAAGCTACTCCGCAAAGACTATGTGTTTTAAAAATTTTAAAAAGACATGAGCATCCTAATATTGATGAATTATATGCAGAAATTAAAAAAGAATACCCTTCAATCTCTTTAGCGACGGTTTATAAAAATCTTAATACTTTACAAGAACAAGGTTTAGTTGTTGAAATCAATGTTTTAAATCAAAAAACTTGTTACGATATTTATGAAGAAGAACATATTCATGTAGTTTGCGCCAAATGTGGTGGTATAGAGGATTTAAGTTTTAAAGATGCTAAGCTTTATGAATATCAAGAGCATTTAGAAAAAAAGATAGGCAATCTCGTCAATCATCTGTCCGTTTGTGCTTATGTTGATAGTTGTAAAAAGTGTCATTAAGCAAAATAAGGTTAAAATAGCCCATATATTTTAAGGGTTATTTTAATGGTTTATGAAATTCAAAAAAACTTTTTACTATCTGATTGCACTCTTTTAGAGAATTTAAAAAAAGATAATATACCTTTTCGAAATTCTAAATTTGAAACTTTTTATACTCAAATAACTTCAAATCATAGTGTTAAATTTCAAAGTTTTTGCAATGAATTTTATAAAATTACAAAATTTAATAATTCAATTTTAGAACAGAATCAAGAAGAGAAAATTTCTAAAAAAAAATTTGAAAAAGCTCGAAAAAAGATTATAGGAAAGAGCATTAAAAAAGAACGCTTCGAATTTAAATTGTGTTCTTTAAAAAGTTATATTGATATTTATGAAGAGCCTAAAATTTGTATTTTAAAAATATTTTTTCCAACGTTGGATAGTTCCAATGAATTTAAAATCCCTAAAGATTTTAAAATTCAAAAAGAATTACATCATGATTTAAATTCTAAACATATCGTTTTATATGGTTTTGAATATCAAAAGTTTGATATAGAGAAATGTTTTAAAATTATAGAAAAAAATCAGAATTTTAGCTTGGATTTTCCAAATTATATTAATGCTTATGATGGATTTAGGATTTTTTTATTTTATTTATTTAAAAAATTAAAATTTTATTGGACTTTATCTTTAGAGAGAAAAGATAAGCAAAGTTTATGTGAATTTTTATTTTATTCAAGAAGTTTGTATATAGTTTTATCAAGCATGAATACTATTTTAGATAAAAATTTGAGTAATATTTTGGCTTTAAAGTTTAAAGATATAACGAAAAAAACTCAAGATATTTTAGCAAGTGAAAATTCAAATCAAGATTTATTGCTATTTTTAAGCGATGAAAAAATCCAAGATTTGTTTAATGATTTTGATTTTTTCATAAAGGAAAATTCTTTTTATGAAGGCGATTGCAAAGATAGGTTTTTTAAACAACTTGTTGCGTTAGAACTTAGAAAAAAAATTATTTTATTTAGAAAAAATATACTAAAAAATTTTGATTTAGAGCTTTTTGAAAATAGTTTTTTTGAATTGGCAATATTTTTAGAATATTTTTATCGTTTTTTAGAGATAAAAAATTTAAACAAACTTTATGAAAAATATTGCAAAGATAGAGATAAAAATATTTTTTCGAAAATAATCAATAATAAAAATAAATTTTGCAAATTGCTTAAAAAATCAAGTAAAAATTTGAAAATTTACAAAGGATAAAAATGCAAAAACAAGAAAAAATTATAGAAATGTTTAATCAAATTGCACCTACTTATGATAAGGCGAATAGAATTTTAAGCTTTGGAGCTGATGTAGCGTGGCGCAAAAAAGCTTGTCAAAGAGTGATGAGTTTGTATTTAAAAAAAGATTTAAAAATCGCTGATATTGCCTGTGGCACAGGGGATATGATAGAGATTTGGCAAGAGAGTGCTTTAAAAATGGAAAAAAATATTTTAAATATTAAAGGTATTGATCCAAGTAGTGGCATGCTAAATGTTGCAAAAGAAAAATTTCCAAATGTCGAATTTATAGAAGCAGGGGCGCAAAATTTACCTTTAGAAAGTCAAAGTTTAGATATTTTAAGCATTAGTTATGGCATTCGCAATGTTGTAGAAAGACAAAAAGCCTTAAGTGAATTTGCTAGAGTACTTCAAAAAGATGGTATTTTGGTAGTTTTGGAATTTACAAAAAGAGAAAAGGGTGGATTTATAGCAGCTTGTAGAGATTTTTATCTTAAAAATATTTTACCAAGTATAGGTGGGATAATCAGTAAAAATAAAAGTGCTTATGAGTATTTGCCAAACTCTATTGAAGGATTTTTAAGTAAGGAAGAATTCATCTTAGAACTTAAAAATGCTGGTTTTGAAATGCTTGATTATAAAAGTTTTAGCTTTGGCGTGAGTTCAATGTTTATAGCAAAAAAACTATGACACCAACAGAATTAAATCTTAAAGCAAAGGCTTTATTAGAAACACATTTTGATAATATAGTTTTAAGTGGAGAAATTTCAAAAATTACTTTGCATGGTTCAGGGCATTGGTATTTTGATTTAAAAGATGAAAGATCAAGCATTGCTTGTGCTATGTTTAAAGGAGCTAATTTAAAAGTCGGGTTTAAACCAGCGGTGGGGGATTTTTTAGAGCTTTGTGGAAGTGTGAGTTTATATCCTGAAAGCGGTCGTTATCAATTTATCGCTACTAGTATGAAAAAAGCAGGTTTTGGGGATTTAGAAGCACAGTTTTTGGCTTTAAAAGAGCGTTTGCAAAAAGAAGGACTTTTTGATCCACGCTTTAAAAAATCTTTGCCAAAATTTCCTAAAAAAGTAGGCATTATCACTTCAAAAACTTCTGCTGCTTTGCAAGATATGTTAAAACTTATTCATCAAAAAGAATATTTTTTGGCAAAAATTTATATTTTTGATGCTTTAACTCAAGGAAATAATGCTCCTTTTTCTCTTATACAAGCTTTAAAAAAAGCCGATGATATGGATTTAGATGTTCTTATTATAGCACGTGGTGGAGGAAGCAGGGAAGATCTTTTTTGTTTTAATGATGAAAATTTAGCAAGAGAGATTTTTAAAGCAAAAACTCCTATCATTTCAGCCATAGGACATGAGATTGATTATGTTATTAGTGATTTTGTTGCAGATTTTAGAGCTCCAACGCCCTCAGCTGCTATAGATACTTTGTTTTATTCTAAGTTAGATATAGAACAAAGTTTGGATTTAATGGAAGAAAAATTAATGCAACTTTGGAATCATAAAATACAAAATTATGAAAATTTGCTTTTAAATTTAAGCAAATTTTTCAAATTTAATTCTTTGCCAAAAATAATAGATGAAAAAATAAAACAAAGCCATAATATAGAAAAGCAATTAAATCATCTACTGGCAAATCAAATGCGTTATAATGAATTAAAATTAGATAAATTGCAAAATGCTTATTTGCAACATGAGAATTTTTTTAATAAAAGCAAAAAGTTTATTTGTATCACAAAAAATGGTAAAATAGCAAATTTAGAAGATCTTAAGAGTGATGATATCGTTATTTTAAGTTCTCAAACTTCTCAAAAAGAAGCAAAAATTTTATAAGGATAAATTATGAGAAAAATCAATTTCAGTGCAGGGCCATCGACTTTACCTTTAGAAATTTTAGAGCAAGCTCAAAAAGAATTCTGTGATTATCAGGGTAGGGGTTATTCTATAATGGAAATTTCTCACCGCACAAAAGTATTTGAAGAAGTGCATTTTGGAGCACAAGAGAAAGCTAAAAAACTTTACGGGTTAAATGATGATTATGAAGTATTATTTTTACAAGGTGGAGCAAGTTTGCAATTTGCTATGATTCCTATGAATTTAGCTTTAAATGGGGTTTGTGAATATGCAAATACAGGAGTTTGGACAAAAAAAGCGATTAAAGAAGCACAAATTTTAGGTGTCAATGTTAAAACTGTAGCAAGTAGCGAGGAAAGTAATTTTAATCATATTCCTAGAGTGGAATTTAGCGATAATGCTGATTATGCTTATATTTGTTCTAACAATACTATTTACGGCACTCAATATCAAAATTATCCTAAAACTAAAACTCCTTTGATTGTGGATGCATCGAGTGATTTTTTTTCTAGAAAAGTAGATTTTTCAAATATTGCTCTTTTTTATGGCGGAGTGCAAAAAAATGCTGGAATTTCGGGTTTAAGTTGTATTTTTATCCGTAAAGATATGTTAGAAAGATCTAAAAATAAACAAATTCCTAGCATGTTAAATTATTTGACTCATGCTGAGAATCAGTCCTTGTTTAACACGCCTCCAACCTTTGCTATTTATATGTTTAATCTTGAAATGGATTGGCTTTTAAATCAAGGCGGACTTGATAAAGTACATGAGAAAAATTCTCAAAAAGCTGCTATGCTTTATGAGTGTATTGATTTAAGCAATGGATTTTATAAAGGACATGCAGATAAAAAGGATAGATCTTTAATGAATGTGAGTTTTAATATTGCTAAAAATAAAGATTTAGAGCCTCTTTTTGTAAAGGAAGCCGAAGAAGCTGGAATGATAGGACTTAAAGGACATAGAATTTTAGGGGGAATTCGTGCAAGTATTTATAATGTGCTTAATTTGGATCAGGTAAAAACCTTGTGTGAATTTATGAAAGAATTTCAAGGAAAATATGCATGATAAAGCGTTTTGATGAGTGCGATAGAATGTCGCAAATTATTGTTTTTGATAAATATTTTAAGACTGCAGGACAAGTGCTTTTGAACCTAGCGGAGATATTAAAAAACAAACTAAAGAAGCGCTTGCAGAACTTGATGCTTTGTTTGAAAAAATAGGCGCAAACAAAGGAGATTTGATTCAAATTCAAATCTGGTTAGCTAATATGCAAGATTTTGATGCAATGAATGAAATTTATGATGCTTGGATTAAAAATTATCCTAAACCTGTTAGAGCTTGTGTAGGAAGTGCTTTAGCAGAGGGTTATTTGGTAGAAATTCAAGCTTTTGGAAAGCTAAGAGAGAATTAAAAATTCTCTCCTCCAAATTTTAAAAGCGCAGATCCCCAAGTAAAACCACCGCCAAAAGCATCTAGCAAGATCAGATCTCCTTTTTTAAGTCGACCTTCTTCATAGGCATCATTCATTGCCATAGGTATAGAAGCAGCTGAAGTATTGCCATATTTTTGTACAGTGATCACACATTTTTCATCGCTTAGATTGAGTTTTTCTTGGACGGCTTTAATGATGCGTAGATTAGCTTGATGAGGAATAAAAAGATCAATTTCTTGTGCTAAAATGTTATTTTTAGCTAAAATTTCTACAACATCATTGCTAAGCGTGTTTACTGCTATTTTAAAAACTTCATTGCCCCTCATTTGCATAGAAAGTGTTTGGCATAGGCTTGATTTTTGCGATCTTTGAGTCATTAAAAGATCTCCATAATTACCATTGCTTGCAGTATGTACATCAAGGATATGATTTTCATTGTCCAAACTTACAACTCCAGCACCCGCACCGTCTCCAAAGAGTATGCAAATGCTTCTGTCATTGTAATCCATAATTGAACTTGTTTTTTCAGCTCCTATGATTAAAACATTTTTTTTCAAACCACTTTCTACTAAGGCTTTAGCTTGTTCAAGTAAATAGATAAAACCAGAACAAGCTGCTGAAATATCAAAAGCACTAATATTTACAAGTCCTAAATTTGAAGCAATTTTACAAGCCGTTGAAGGCATAGTAAAATAATCAGGACTTAAAGTGGCTACAAGAATTGCATCAATATCTTCAGGTTTTAAATTTGCTCTTTCTATGGCTTTTAATGCAGCTTTTGTGCCTAAATCGCTAGCATTCTCATTTTCACCAGCAATGCGTCTTTCTTTAATGCCTGTGCGTCTAGTGATCCATTCATCGGTGGTATCTACCATCTTTTCAAGATCAGCATTGCTTAAAATTTTTTCTGGAATATAAGAAGCTATACTTTTAAGACTGGCTTTAAGCATTGTATTTCCCAAGTTCATTTTCTATAAGTTCATTGATATGAGACTGGCTAAAATTTATAGCTTGAAAAATTGCATTTTTAATAGCTCTAGAATCGCTTTTTCCATGACTTATGATTACACAGCCATTAACTCCAAGAAGGGGTGCTCCGCCATATTCTTGCCAATCTATGTGTTTTTTTAATTTTTTAAAAGATGGCCTCATAAGTAAAGCACCTATTTTAGAAATAAAAGATTGCTTTACTTCGTTTTTTAGAAGCTGAAAAATAGCTGTTGCCACACCTTCACAAGCCTTTAAAATAACATTTCCATCAAAACCATCGCAGATTAAAACATCTATTTCACCATTGAAAATATCTCTACCTTCAGCATTGCCTATAAAATTTGGAATTTTTTTCATAAGCTGATGACTTTCTTTGGTAAGTTCATTGCCTTTGCATTCTTCTTCACCATTAGAAAGTAAAGCAAGGCGTGGTTTTTGAATTTGCATAATTTCTTTAGCATAAACTTCACCCATTATGGCAAATTGAAATAAATTTTCAGCTTTACAATCTGTATTAGCTCCAACATCCAAAAGTAAAGTTTTGTTAACGATATTTGGCATTAAAGTGGCAATAGCAGGTCTTGAAATACCTTTAAGTCTTCCAAGCCTTAAGGTAGCCAAAGACATACTTGCTCCACTATGACCCGCTGAAACTACAGCATCTACTTTTTTTTCTTTTAATAAATTAATAGCTTTGTATATGGTTGTTTCTTTATTTTTTAAAGCATCTGTGGCATTTTCATTCATCGAAAAAATTTCACTAGCTTCTTCGTATTGTATATATTGCTCTAATTTTTTTGGTATTAAAGGTTTTAGAATTTTAGAATTTCCCACTAAGATAGCGTTAAAAGGTTTTGCTTCTAGTGCCTTTAAAACGCCTTCTATAATGGGTTTTTCTCCAAAATCACCACCCATTGCATCAATGGCAATGTTAATCATTGATTTTAATATTCCTTAGTTGTTGGATTCGCACGGTGAGGCATTTTGTAGCTTCCATCTTTGTCTTTTATAGGCATAGGAAGACTAACTTTATAGTGAGTTCTGCGTTTAGCTGCACGAGTTTTGCTCACTCTTCTCTTTGGTACTGCCATTTTTTCTCCTTTATAAAATTTAATTAATTATTGCAATTTATGCAATAAAAATAATCACTCAAATAAGCTTCAAGCTCGCTGATAGCAACTTCTATTAAATCAATATGTCCATCGAAAAATTCTATAGTATTGCTCAATTTGTTTGCTTCATCTTTAAAAATACCATCACTTGCAAAAAGTTCTAAATTTTCTTTAATTTCAAGTTCTAACTCAGTTCCACAACTATCACAAGGTCTATAGATAAAACCTTGCATAATAGCATTTATTTTAACAAGCTTAGGATTTATTTTTACTAAATTTCCTTCAAAAATCATATTCTCAAGATTAAGTTTAAAAGGATATTCCTTTATGTTAATCTTAGAAAAAGGGATTTTCATTTAGCAAATTTCGTTTGGTTTAAAGAAAAATTCAACTTCTATTTTTGCATTTTCCAAGCTGTCGCTTCCATGAACAGCATTAGCATCAATACTCTCAGCAAAATCGGCTCTAATTGTTCCTGCTTTAGCTTCTTTAGGATTTGTCGCTCCCATTAAATCTCTATTTTTTAATACAGCACCTTCTCCTTCTAGTACAGAAACAACAACAGGACCGCTAATCATAAATTCAATCAAGTCTTTAAAAAAAGGTCTTTCTTTATGAACAGCATAAAAATTTTCAGCTTGTTCTTTGCTAAGTTGAACTTTTTTCATTGCAGCGATTCTTAATCCATTGCTTTCAAAACGATCTAAAATTTTTCCTATAACACCTTTTTTAACAGCATCAGGTTTAATTATAGATAAAGTTTTTTCCATCTTTGTAATAACTCCTTATTTTAATAAAGCTTAAAATTATACTTGAATTTGTTTAAAGAAAGTTAAATTAAAAGAAAAAGCTAGGAATCTCTAGCTTTTTCTTTTTTTAAAATTATGCAAAAACTGGAGTGTCCCCACTTCTCATATCAGCGCCAATATTATCACGACTTGGTTGTCCTGATTCTACAGCACTCCAAACTATACATCCATCTGTTGGGCAAGCGCTAGCACAAGCTGGTTGATCATTATGTCCTACGCATTCAACGCATTTGTTTGCATAAACATAATATCTATCTTCACCTTCTGGATTGTTAGCATCATCAACGATAGCACTCACTGGACACTCATCAATACAAGAACCACAAGCAATACATATATCTGTAATTTTTACAGCCATTTTTTCTCCTTTTTAATATATAAGATTTAAATGATTTTAGCATAAAATTCTTAAATAAGGTAAATTTTGATAATCAAAAATTTACCTTATTTGATAATAATTATAACTTTCTTAAATTTTTAATATTATTTTGGATATTTAAAAAAAAATAAAGATTTAAACGATATAATTTCGTTATCAATAAAATTTATTATTTAGGAGAAAATATGATAGTTACTAAAAAAGCTTTAGATTTTACTGCTCCAGCGGTATTAGGAAACAATGAAATTGTTCAAGATTTTAATCTTTACAAAAACATAGGCCCAAAAGGAGCGGTAGTATTCTTTTATCCAAAAGATTTTACTTTTGTTTGTCCTTCAGAAATTATAGCTTTTGACAAAAGATATCAAGAATTTAAAAACCGCGGTATTGAAGTAATTGGAATTTCAGGAGATAATGAATTTTCACATTTTGCTTGGAAAAATACTCCAGTAAATCAAGGTGGTATTGGTCAGGTTAAATTTCCGCTTGTTGCTGACTTAACTAAGCAGATTGCTAGAAATTTTGATGTACTTTATGCAGAAGCAGTTGCCCTTCGTGGTTCGTTCTTGCTTGATGCTGATGGAACAGTTCGCCATGCTGTGGTTAATGATTTACCACTAGGTAGAAATATAGATGAAATGTTAAGAATGGTTGATACTATGCTTTTTACAAATGAGCATGGTGAAGTTTGTCCTGCAGGATGGAATAAGGGCGATGAAGGTATGAAAGCTAACCCTAAAGGCGTGGCTGAATATCTTGGTAAAAACGAAGCTAAACTTTAATTTCTTAGTATAAAGCCTCTTCATGAGGCTTTTTCTTCATTTTTATTCTTTAATTGAAATTCATAAATTTTCTACTATAATTTTACACACATATTAAAATTTTTACTTAGGCTAAAATATGGCAGGCGAAGATCAAGAAAAAACAGAAGAACCCACGTCCAAAAAGATAGAAGATGCGCGTAAAGAAGGTAATGTTCCAAAGTCTCAAGATGCGGCAGCTATTGTAACTTTGATAATTGGAGTAACTATAACTTTATTTATGATGAGTTTTATGGGCGAGAGAATTGTAAATTTATATAGATACTATCAAAGTTTTATTGGTGTTGAATTCGATTTGCGTATTATTCAAGCCATTATGATTAAAAGCATTTTTGAGGTTTTAATTATTCTTGCACCTATTGTTTTAAGTATTATGATTGCTGGAGTTTTGGGAAATATTATGCAATTTGGTTTTATTTTTACAACTAAACCTATTATGCCAAATTTAGGAAAAATCAATCCTCTAAAAGGTTTAAAAAACCTTTTTTCATTGAAAAAAATTGTTGAAAGTATAAAAATTATTTTAAAAGTGGGTATTGTTTTTACTATAGCTTTTATAGTTTTGCTTAAATTTATGCAAGAGCTTCCAAGAGTTGAGCTTTATACTATGGTTGCACAGCTTACTTGGCTAAGAGATAGGGCTATTGTTTTGGCGGCTATTGTTATAGTTGCTTTTTTAATTATTGCTGTTTTAGATGTTTTTTTGGTGCGTTTTCAGTATTTTAAAGGTTTGCGTATGAGCAAACAAGAAATAAAAGATGAGTATAAACAAATGGAAGGAGATCCTCAAGTTAAAGGTAGAATTCGTAGACTTCAAATGGAAGCTGCGCGTCGTCGTATGGTTCAAGATGTTGCAGGTGCGGATGTGGTGATCACAAACCCAACGCATTATGCCGTAGCTATTCGTTATGATACAAGTAAAGAACAAGCCCCTAGGGTTGTTGCCAAAGGAGTGGATTTTCTCGCGCTTCGCATAAAACAAGTTGCCTATGAAAATAATGTTGTAGTTTATGAAAATCCTCCTTTAGCAAGGGAGCTTTATAAAGCTTGCGATGTTAATGATCTTATTCCTAGGGAAATGTTTAAAGCTGTAGCTGAGGTGCTAGGATTTGTTTATAATACAAATAATAAGAGTCGTTTAGCTGATCAAGTAAAAAAAGGAAGCTAAAACTTTTAAGGTATTTTAGTTCCTATTTTGTTAATAAGCTCAAGAACCGATTTTTGAGTACTTGTATCTGCTGTATCGACTTTAAAATATATTTCTACTCTATTATTTTCTAAGGCTTGCGGATTTCCATTGATGGGATTATTAAGCCCATAGCTTTTAATGCTAATATTTTTTAAATTTGCTCCACCTTCTATAAAATATTTTAATACATTTTCTGCTCTTTGGTAGGCGAGCTCATAACTTCTTATAATAGAGTCGCTATTGTCTGTATAGCCTCTAATTTCTATTTTTGCTTGAGGTGGTAAATATGTTGTTAGTTCAGCCATACGTTTTAAATAATCTTGTATATCAGCTGAAACAATTTGAGCGCTATCTCTTTCAAATTCAACTTTAGATGGAAGGTTAAGAGCAATCTGATTGTCGCTTTGATCTAGAGCTGCTTGAAGACGTTTGATAGTTTCTTGCTGTGTCATAGTCATTTGTTTTAACGATTTGAGTTCATCACTTTCTTCTTTTGCTGCACCTTTATATTTTTCTTGGGTTTTACTCTCTTCTTTGACTGTTTGAGTAGAGGTATAATCAAAGATTTTAACAAATTCGGTTTTTAAAGCCTCTACTTTAGCAGGATTTGTTTTGGAAATTGCCCAAAGAGCAATAAAAAGTGCCAAAAGCAAACTTAGAAAGTCTGCATAAGGCACGGCCCATTTTTCACCTGCAGGACATTCTGGACATTTATGTTTTTTAGCCATTTTTAACCTTTGTCAAATTGTGAAATTTTTGGATCATCGTGACTTAAGAAATTAAAAAGCTTAGCTTCCAAATCTCTAGGGTTTGCACCTTCTGCAATTCCTTTTATGGCTTCAGTGATGACAATTTGCTCTTTTACAAGATCCATTCCATTAGCTTTCATTTTTCTTCCCCAAGGTGCAAAAAGCGCATAAGCACCAAAAATCCCAGTAACCGTAGCTGTAAAAGCACCTGAAATACCCGCTGCCATTGCTTGGGGATTGTCTAGCAATTTAAGAGCTAGAATAAGACCAAAAACCGCTCCAACAAGTCCCATGGTAGGGCAAGTTTCTCCAAATACTATCCAATATTCTGCGCATTCTTTATAATGCTCTTCAAGTTGTTCGGTTTGTATTTCCATGCTTTCGTGAATTTCTTCAAAGCTTTTACCGTCTACAAGCATCATCATAGCATTTTTTAAAAATTCATTTTCAATCTCATTGGTTCTTGATTCTAATGCTAAAAGTCCATCTCTTCTTGCAATAATAGCAAATTCTATTAACTGGGCTATCCTTTCAGGTAGATTTACGCCAGAGCCTTTAAAGACAACTTTGAGTTCTTTATAAGCTGCTTTTACAATTTTTTTATGTGTAGAAGTCATTGCACAAAATGCAGCTGTTGGCATAACTATAAGAAAGGAAGAAAGATGTATAACATGTAAAGGATTACCACCTTCTAGTATATCTCCTACTGAAATACTAGTAACTGCAAGCACCATTCCCAGTATGGTTGAAAGATCCATATAAATATCTCCTTGATTATTTTAAATCGCCCCAATTTTTGGCAATACTTGAGCTTGTTTTTAATTTTACTTTTAATTTTACTATATTTTCCATAATATCTCTAGTTTTTTTTGCAAAATTTTCACATAAATCATCTTTTACTTCAAAAATTAATTCATCATGAATTTGTAAAATAAGCTTTTTGTCTTCATTTAATTCTTTATTGATTTCTAGCATTGCAAGTTTGATTACATCTGCTGCTGAACCTTGCAAGATTGAATTAATGCTTTCTCTTTCATACATGGCAATTTGCATAGGTTTTGCATTTTCAAAATCAAAATAACGCTTGCGACCGCTTAAAGTAGTGATAAAACCATTTTGTTTAGCTTCGTTTTTAACTGTTTCAAAATATTTTTTAATGCTAGTAAAATTTTCAAAATATTTTTCTATGTAAGATTTGGCTAAATGAGCTTCTATTTTTAAATTTTGACTTAAAGTTTTATAGCCCATGCCATAAATAAGTCCAAAATTTATACTTTTTGCAACACTTCTGGTTTCATAATTGCTTTCTCCAAAAATCATTATAGCTGTTCTTGCATGTATATCTTCATCATTGGCAAAAGCATTTAAAAGTTTTTCATCTTCGCTAAAATGCGCAAGCATTCTCAGTTCGATTTGAGAATAATCAAGAGAGATAAAACTAAATCCATCTTTAGCTACAAAACAAGATTTATAATCTTTTGCGTATTGTCCGTGTGCAGGAATATTTTGCAAATTTGGATCTTTAGATGAAAGGCGACCCGTTGCAGTGCCAGTTTGTAAAAAACTTGAATAAATGCGTGAATTTTTATCTTTTAACGCTAGTTTTAACAAAGGTTCGCAATAAGTGGAATAAAGTTTGGCAAGTTCTCTATAATCTAAAATTTTAGCAATTACAGGATGTTTATCTAAAAGTGCATTTAAAACTTTTTCATCGGTAGAATATCCTGTTTTTCCTTTTTTTCCACTTGGAAGTTTAAGTTTTTCAAAAAGTATATCACCTACTTGTTTAGGTGAGTTTAAGTTAAATCTATCCTCACAAAGAGTATAAATTTCTTCACTTAAATTTTTGATTTCATTTTCAAATTTTTTCATAAGGACTTCAAGTGCATTTGTATCAAGCTTTATGCCATTTTCTTCCATCATCATAATGATTTTAATGAAATCAAATTCACAGTTTTTAGCAAGTTCTAATAAAGGAGTTTCAAGATTTTTTAAAAAATAAAGATAAAATCTTAACGTGATATAAGCATCTTCTGCGGCGTATTTGCAAGCTTTTTCAAGTTCTACACTTGCAAAATTTTCTCCTTTTTTAACAAGGCTTTCAAAATGTAAGGTTTCATAATTAAAAAGTCTTAAGGCTAAATCATCCATATTTACTCTTAAAGAAGGATTTTTAAGCCATGCTAAAATCATTGTATCTGCGTATTTTTGAGGTAAATTTAATCCAAAATTGTTTTGAATGATTTTAAAATCATATTTGAGATTGTGTCCTATAACAAAATGATTAAAGATTAGCTCTATAGCTTTTTTGGCACTTTGCAATGAAATTTGCTCACCTACTCCAAGATAGTTATGAGTTAAAGGCACGTAAAAGGCTTCATTTTCACTCATGCAAAAACTAAAACCAACAATTTTTGCTTCTTTTGTATCAAGTCCTGTGGTTTCGGTATCAAAAGCAATAATACTTTCTTTATCAAGGGTATTTAAAATTTCAAAAAGTTTGTTTTCATCTTGTATTAAAGTGGCTTTAAAACCTAAATTTTTATCTTTATTATCAGGATTTTGACGCAGTTTTTTAAGTAAAGTATTAAGTTCGTAATGTTCTAAAATTTCAAGTATTTTTAAAAGAGGTTCTTCATTAGGATAAGTTGCTTTTTCTATAAGATCTTGCACTTCTAAATTTTCATACAAAGAGGCTAATTTTTTGCTTAAAAATGCATTTTCCTTACCCTCTAAAAGCAAGTTACGACTTCTTTCATTGCGTATTAGAGTTAAATTTCCATAAATTCCTTCTATGCTACCAAATTCATCAAGTAAGGTTTTAGCCCCTTTTGCACCTATACCTTTAACGCCTGGAATATTATCAGAACTATCTCCGCAAAGAGCTAAAAAATCTCTGATTTGATTAGGTTTTACTCCGTATTTTTCTAAACACGCTACTTCATCATAGTCGTTTTTAGAAATGGGACTGTAAATGCTTGTTTTACCATCTTTTATGAGTTGATAAAGATCTTTATCTTGAGTGATAATGCGTACAAAAATGTCCCTATCTTCACAAGTTTTTACAAAAGAAGCGATGATATCATCGGCTTCATAACCTTCCCTAGAAACGCTTATAAAACCCATTTTTTCTATCATCTCTATGCAAATTGGAATTTGTTCTAGAAGTTCAGGTGGTGGTGGAGTGCGATTTTGTTTGTAGTTTGGATCAATTTCGCTACGAAAAGTTTTTCCTTTGGAGTCTAATGCAAAAACAATATAATCACTTTTATGTTCATTTTTTAAGCTATAAATAAAATTTGCAAAACCGCTAATCATTCCACTAGCTTGTCCTTGTGAATTTTTAAAACCTTTTAATGCGTAGTAAAGTCTGAAAAAAAATCCAAAAGTATCGATAATAGTTAAAGTTTTCATAATAATTTCTTCTTTTGATAAAATATATTTTTAAGTTGTATTATTTCAAAATTTTGCTTAAAATGTCTACAATTTAAGATCTTTAAGCAAAAACACTGCAATTTTTAGCCATAATTACAAATTATTTATAAAAAAATATATTAAAATATAAGGATAATGTAATGACAAATCAGCAAATTGATGGAATTGCGGATAAGAATTTTAACACGCCTGAAGGTAGGAAAGTTTTTAAAAAGGCAGTTTTTTCTTGCTGGTTGGGAACTGCTATGGAATATGCAGATTTTGCACTTTATGGTTTAGCAGCTGCAACAATTTTTTCAGAAGTGTTTTTTCCTGAGCAAACTCCAGTAATTGCACTTTTACTTAGTTTTGTAACTTATGGCATAGGTTTTATTGCAAGACCTATTGGGGCTTTGTTTTTTGGTTATTTAGGTGATAAACACGGAAGAAAAAATGTTATGATGGCTACAATAGCTTTAATGGGAATTTCAACTACTCTTATAGGTTTTATTCCAAGTTATGCAGTGATTGGTGTTTGGGCGCCTATTTGTTTGGTTATATTACGTTTTATACAGGGTTTTGGTGCAGGAGCTGAACTTTCAGGTGGAACAGTTATGCTTGGAGAATATGCTCCTAGCAAGAGAAGAGGGCTTGTTTCTTCTGTGATTGCTTTAGGATCAAATAGCGGAACTTTGCTTGCGTCTTTTGTGTGGCTTTTGATGGTACAAATGGATGAAGCAAGTTTTAAAGAATGGGGCTGGAGATTTCCTTTTATGGGAAGTATTTTAATCGCTCTTTTTGCTGTATATATTCGTTTTCATGTCAAAGAAACCCCTGTTTTTGAAAAGCAAAAAAATGAAATGATGAAATTGCGTCTTAATAACGAAAAGCATATGAAAAAAGATGAAAGAAGTTTTTGGCAAAGAAGTCGTGCTTTTTGGACTATGGTGGGTTTAAGAATAGGTGAAAATGGACCTTCTTATCTTGCACAAGGTTTTATTGTAGGCTATGTGACTAAAATTTTACTTTTAGACAAATCAGTTGCCACTACAGCGGTGATGATAGCTTCATTGGTGGGTTTTTTGATTATTCCTTTGGCAGGTTATTTAAGTGATAGATTTGGAAGACGTATTACTTATAGAATGTTTTGTTTGCTTTTGATGATTTATGCTTTTCCTGCTTTTATGCTTTTAGATAGTAAAAATGAAATTATTGTGATTTTAACTATTATTGTAGGTATGTCTTTAGCATCTTTAGGGATTTTTGGTGTACAAGCGGCTTGGGGTGTAGAACTTTTTGGGGTAAAAAACCGTTATACAAAAATGGCTTTTGCTAAGGAGCTAGGTTCTATTCTTTCAGGAGGAACAGCGCCTATGGTGGCTTCTGCTTTGCTTGCGTATTATGGCACTTGGTGGCCTATTGCGACATATTTTGTATTAACTGCAGGTATAGGTTTTGTGACTACATTTTTTGCGCCAGAAACTAGAGGCAGGGATTTAAATAAAATAGAAGATGCGATATGAGACTTATCTTAGACACGGATATAGGCAATGCTATTGCAGGAGCAAATACTGATGATGGTTTAGCGCTTGCTTTGATTTTGGCATCTAAAGAAATCAAACTTGAAATGCTAAGCACAATTTGCGGTAATGTTCCAAGTCTTGTTGCCTATAGCGTGGCTAAGGATTTATTTAAACGTTTAAATTTAAATATCCCCGTTTATTTGGGAGCAAATGAAGCCCTAAAAGAACCAAGTAAAGCTTGGCGTCAAAGACTTGATGAAAGTGTAAAAAATTTTAAACTTGAATATCTTTGGGAAAATATAAAAAGTCCCGAAATTTTAGAAAATATAAATCCTGATGCGATTTTTAAAATGGGTGAGTTGGTGAGTAAAAATCCTAAAGAAATTTCTATTTGCGCGATAGGACCTTTGACAAATATCGCTATGGCTATGAAAATTTTTAAAGATTTTGATATAAATCTTAAAGAGCTTTTTATTATGGGCGGTAGTTTTGATATGCCTTATTATACTAAAGATACAAATTTTGGTTTCGATCCTGAGGCGGCTAGTATAGTGTTAAATTCAAGAGCTAAAATTACACTCGTGCCTTATAATGCAACCATGCAGACTTTATTAACATACGAGGATTTAAAAGAGTTGCAAGGTAAGAATATTTTATGTGATTTTATCGTTGAAACTTTAGGTGTTTGGATTGATTATGCCTCTAAAACACGTGGTACAAAGGGAACTTGGATACATGACGCTTTAACGATAGCTTACGCATTAGATTCTAGTATTGCAGATTTTGATGAGTGTTATGCTGATGTTATTTGCGATAGTTCTTTGGCAAGAGGTATGAGTTGGCGTTGTTTTAAAGAGCCAAAAATGAGTATGGGGGTGGATTTAAGCACTAAAAATTGTGTTAAAATTTTAAAAAATGTAGATAATACAAAGCTTTTAAAACTTATAAAAGAGAGTCTTTTAAAAGGAGTTTGCTATGAAAATTATGAAAGCATAACGACTTAATTTTCCAAGTAAGATAAAAAATATAGTTTTTAAAAAAGAATATTTCGCAAAACCAAGTCCTAAGGCAAAAAGATCTCCCACTAAAGGTAAAAAAGTAAAAAAAGCAAATATACTTCCAAATTTAGCAAAATTAGCATTGAAATTTTCTAATTTTTTTAAGGATTTGCTAAAGTATTTTTCTAAAATTTTTTGCTTACCAAGATAAGCCAAGCCATAAGTACTTAAACTTCCTAAGGTATTACCCAAAGTGGCTACGATAAGCACTAAATTTGGATTAAAATCAAGTTTTATAAAGCCTAAAACAAAGGCTTCACTTGCTAAGGGTAATAGTGTGCTTGAAAGAAAACACACTATAAAAAGTCCTAAATAACTTATATCATTATATAAAAAATCAAACATAAAATTATGATTTTTGTGTATTTTTAAGCTCTAAGTCTAGATAATATCCTGTGTAAGAACGGGTTTTTTTGTGTTCTTTAGCGACTTTTTCCACGCTTCCTGTGCTTATAACTTTTCCACCTTTAACTCCGCCTTCAGGCCCCATATCGATGATATAATCAGCATTTTTAATCACATCTAAATTATGTTCTATTACAAAAACCGAATTTTTAAGATCAACTAAATGTTGTAAAACTAAGATGAGTTTATTAACATCTTCAAAATGTAGTCCTGTTGTAGGTTCATCAAGTATATAAAGAGTTTTTCCTGTATCACTACGGCTTAGTTCTTTAGCAAGTTTGATTCTTTGCGCTTCACCTCCACTTAAGGTGGTGGCATTTTGTCCTAGAGTTAGATAATCTAAACCCACTTTTACTAGAGTGTCTAATTTTTGTTTGATTTTAGGAACGGCTGTAAAAAATTCACTCGCTTCTAAAACACTCATATTTAAAATTTCACTGATATTTTTGCCTTTATATTTGATTTCTAGCGTGGCATCATTGTAGCGTTTGCCCCCGCAAGTATCACAAACTACCATAACATCAGGTAAAAAATGCATTTCTATTTTGATTTCTCCATCTCCGCTACATTTCTCACATCTTCCACCCTTGACATTAAAAGAAAAGCGTCCTGCTTTATAACCACGCATTTTAGCTTCTTTAGTGGCGGCAAAAAGATTTCTGATTTCATCCATAGCGCCTGTATAGGTGGCAGGATTTGATCGTGGTGTGCGCCCAATTGGGCTTTGATCAAGATAAATGACTTTATCAAGTTTTTCAAGTCCTTCTATTTGCACTCCACCAAGTTTTTTAACTTTTTTCGCACGGTTTAATTCCTCTTGTGCAAAAGGAAGTAGGGTTTGAAGTATCAAAGAGCTTTTTCCAGAACCTGAAACTCCTGTTATAGCGACTAAATTTTGCAAAGGAAATTTTACGCTTAAATCTTGGATATTGTTAATATTTACATTTTTAAGCTCTAGCCATTCTTTTTGCTCTCTATTTTTAAGCTGTGAAATTTGTTTTTTACCATTCATATAAAGTGCAGTTTCGCTTTTGCTTTTTAAAAGTTCTTTATAAGTTCCACTAAATACAACCTCACCTCCAAATTTTCCTGCTTTTGGACCAATATCTACAATAAAATCTGCTTCTTCTATGGTCATTTTATCATGCTCTACGACAATTAGGGTATTGCCCTTTTGTTGTAAATTTCTTAAAGTTTTAATCAGTTTTGCAGTATCTCTTTCATGAAGTCCTATGCTAGGCTCATCTAAGACATACATCACTCCACTTAAACCACTGCCAATTTGTGAAGCTATACGGATTCTTTGTGCTTCACCCCCACTAATCGTTCTTGCATCACGCCCTAAAGAAAGATAACCTAGCCCCACATCATACAAGAAAAACAATCTTTCGTTGATTTCTTTTAGGATAGGTTTAGAAATAAGTTTTTGCTGCTCGCTTAAATAGGAAAAATTTTTCTCATCTGCAAAAAAGGCCGTACTATCTTCTATGCTCATATCTAAAATTTCACCCAAGCCTTTTTTGGCTACTTTCACGGCTAAACTTTCTGGTTTTAAACGATGCCCACCACAGTCTTTGCAAATTTTTTCACTCATATATTCGGCTAAATCTTTTTCATCTTTTAGCATTTCATAAGCCATTTTAACCACGCCTTCAAAAGTGCGTTTTAGACGATTTCTTTTCCAAAGAAATTCTATAGTTTTGACATTACCATATAATACAAGGCGTTTTTGCTCTTCGCTTAATTGCATAAAAGGTATTTTGATAGGAATTTCATTTTGTTCGCAAAAGGCGATTAGGAATTTATAATAATAACTTTTGTTAAAACCATACATGATTTTAACAGCACCATTTTCGAGGCTTAAATTTTCATCGATGATTTTTTTCATATCTAAAGTATAACGAATTCCAAGTCCATCACAAGCTTCACATGCTCCTTTTGGAGAATTAAAAGAAAAGCTTAAAGGTTCAAGTGGAACAAAGGAAATTTTACAATCAAAACAAGCTGAATGCTCGCTAAAATGATAGTGTTTATTAAGATTTATTTCTTCATGATTTAAAACTTCTATTTCTATTTCTCCAAAGCTTTCTTGTAAGCCTTTTTCTATATCGCTTGCAAGGCGAGAAAGTAAATCTTCTTGAATTTCAAGTCTATCTATGACAAGTTTAATGGTGTGTTTTTTGGTTTTAGCCAGTTCAATTTCTTCATCAAGTCTTACTAAAACTCCATCAATTTGAGCTCTTACATAGCCTTTGTTGCGCAAATTTTCAAGTAAATCTGCATAAGTTCCTTTTTTTTCTCGTATGAGTGGGGCGTAGATGATGATTTTTGCACCTTTTGGAAATTTTAAAATTTCACTGACTATATCACTTGCACTCATAGATGAGATTTTTTGTCCACATTGATGACAATGTTGAATGCCAACTCTTGCATATAAAAGTCTTAGATAATCATAAATTTCAGTGATGGTTCCCACGGTCGAGCGTGGATTTTTAGAAGTAGTTTTTTGATCTATGGCAATGGCTGGAGTTAAACCTTCGATTTTATCGACATCAGGTTTGCCTACCTTATCTAAAAATTGTCTGGCATAAGCACTTAAACTTTCTATATAACGGCGTTGTCCTTCAGCATAAAGAGTGCCAAAAGCAAGGGTTGATTTTCCACTTCCACTGAGTCCTGTAAAAACAATGAGTTTGTTTTTGGGAATTTCAAGGTGGATATTTTTTAGGTTATTTTCTCTTGCACCAATGATTTTGATGGTATCGTTCATAGTCTTTCCTAAACATTAAAATAAATTTAAGATTTTAGCATAATAATATTAAAAGAACTTGGATAAATCCAAGTTAAAAATTTATAAGATTTAGCTTATTAAGCAAAGAGTGGGTGGTTCCAAGTATTGATAAGGCATATACGCAAAGTAAAATTTTTCTATGAGCTGAAATATGCATTTTTTCTATGATTTTAATTCCTATAAAAACTCCAACCATAGAAGCTATACCTACTAGTATTCCTTTATGAATAACTTCAGAGTCTATAACTCCAGAATTTGAAAAAGATATAACACCAGAGACTGAAGCAAAAATAACAAAAAACAAGGATAAGGAAACAACTTTTTTACTATCATAGCCTAAAAAATAAGCTAAAATTGGAGCAATTAAAAGTCCACCACCAATTCCCAAAGAAATAGCAAAAATACCAGTAAAAGCTCCAGCAATAAATAAAATGACATTCTTTACCCAAACGCTTCTTTGAATTTGCACAATGTTTTCTTTAATTCCAAAAGCATATTTGATAAAAAATATACAACTTACCGTCAAAAATACGCTAGTAAGAGCTACATCGCTTAAAGCTTTTAAAAGTATTCCGCTAAAGCTTGCCCCTATGAGCCCTCCAAAACCTATCATAACACCATCTTTAAGATTTAGATTTTTTTTCTTATAATTAATATAAGAGCCAAAAACTGCTGCAAAAATCATTTGCAATACTGAAATTCCGATAGCATGGTGAGCGCTTGCTCCAAGTGCGAACATAGAAGGAACGATAATCATACCTCCACCAATGCCAAAAAGTCCAGAAGCAATACCTGAAATGATTCCTATGATTAGATAAGGTAAATCTGTGATTTCCATAGCTTTTCCTAAAAAATATTAAATATTTCAAATACGGAATAATTTTATCTTATTAAGCTAAGTATTATCTTAGTTTTTTAAAACAATAGAATATTTTTTTGGTAACTTTAAGCATCGTAAAAATGTTTCAAAATATTATAAAATATAAAGATTTTATAATATTTATTTTAAATTTAAAGCAAAATTTATATTTATTGATTAAAATTAACTTAGACTTTAAAAATTTTCATAAAAGTCTTAATTTTTGAAATATTTTATAAGAAAGGTAAAAGATGAGTGAAAATGATTTTTTTGGTAATTCTTTGATTTTAAAACTTACACACACTCTTCGCTCTTGGCGTTTCTAAACTTCTTTTTATCTAAATTTTTTCTTTAGTATTATTTTTATTTATTTTATTTTTTTAAAAAAGGCCTATTATGTTTGTTAAAAATGTAAATTTTTATTACAGACAAATCCTTGAAAAATTTGAAAATTCTTATTTTGCAGAGGATTTGACTAAGGTAATTATAGGGATTGATTGTGATTATTTAGATGCTAATGAATTATCATTTAGCGAGTTTAAGGCAAAATATTATGAAGCTTTAAGTAAGAATAAAATTTGCGACTTTGCTGGATTTTTTGGAGTTTTTAGTGCGAATTTTGTATCTTTGTTTGAGAAAATTCCACTTTCTTCTAAGAAAAATTATGATTTTCCTTTATTTTTATTTGCCAATGCTAAAGCTTATTTGATTTATGAGAAAAATAGTAAGATGTTTTTTAAATTTGGCGCTTCAAAATATTTTGAATATTTAAAAGATGATATTGAACCAATTAAAAAGAAACAAAAAAATGCTTTTGAAATTTTAAATTCTTTAGAAGATGAAAAAAATGATTTTTTAAAAATGTGTGAAAAAGCTAAAGAATATCTTTTAAGTGGAGATATTTTTCAAGTGGTCTTAAGTAAGCAACTTTGTATCAAGCATCAAGTAAATGCTTTTGATTATTATGAGAGTTTAAGTGCTTTAAATCCAAGCGCTTATATGTATTATTTTCCAAGTAAATATGGTGTTGTTTTGGGTTCTTCTCCAGAGTTTTTATTGAAAATTAAAAAAAGAGAGATTTATTTAGCCCCTATTGCTGGAACTAGAAATTTGGAAAATAACTGTGATCTTTTAGCTTTAGAAAAAGATCTTTTAAGTGATGAAAAAGAACTTAGTGAACATAAGATGCTTGTAGATTTAGCAAGAAATGATGCTTCTAAATTTGGCGCTCAAACAAGAGTGGAAAATCTTTTTTCTATTATTAAAAATAAATTTGTAATGCACATAGTGAGTGAAGTGTATGCCAATATGAAAGAAGATGCGAGTATTTTCGATGTGATTGAAGCAGTTTTTCCAGCGGGAACTTTAAGCGGAGCTCCTAAAATAAGAGCTTTAGAGATCATTAGTGAGCTTGAAGATTGCGATCGTGGAATTTATGGTGGTGCGGTAGGATTTTTAAATTTTAACGAAGACATAACTTTAGCGATTTTAATTCGTTGCGCTTTTTTTACTCAAGATAAGGCTTATTTGGCAAGTGGGGCGGGTATTGTTTTGCAAAGTGAGAGTCAAAAAGAATATGCAGAAATTTGTGCTAAACGCAAGGCGCTTTTGGTAGCTTTTGAAAATTTAAAAAAGGAAAATCAATGATACTTTTAATTGATAATTATGATTCTTTTGTTTTTAATGTCAAAAGCATGTTAGAGCAACTCAGCAATGATGAAATTTTAGTAAGAAGAAATGATGAAATTTCTCTGAGTGAAATTAAAAATTTAAATCCTACTCATATTATTTTAAGTCCTGGTCCAAAGCATCCAAGTCAAAGTGGGATTTGTCTTGAAATTTTTAAAGCAAGGCTTAATATCCCTGTTTTGGGCATTTGTTTAGGACATCAAGCTTTAGCTTTAGCTTTTGATTCTTTAGTGGTTAAGATGCAAGAGCCTATGCATGCAAAAAATTCTTTGATAAAACAATGCAAGGAAAATGAATTATTTTCTAATTTGCCTCCAAATTTTAGCGTGATGCGTTATCATTCTTTAGAGGTTAAACAGCTTAGTGATGAGCTTGAAATTTTAGCCCTTGATGAGAAGGGTGTGATTATGGCTTTGGGACATAAAAATTTACCTTATTATGGTGTGCAATTTCATCCTGAAAGCTATTTTAGTGAATATGGCTTACAGCTTTTTTCTAATTTTTTAAAACAAGATATAAAAAAATCACAAAAACAAGAAAATCCTTTAAGTTTTTATTTGCAAAAAATGAGTGAAAATCATTTTTTACAAAGCGATGATTTTGAGCAAATTTGTAAGATTATTATGTCTAAAGATTATGAAATTTTACAAGTGGCGGCTTTGTTGATTTTAATCACAGAAAAGTCTTTAAACGAAAAATCTTTAAGTGCTTTTGTAAGACAAATTTTAAGATATTCTCAAACTTTTAGTGATGAGAGTGAGATGATTGATATTTGCGGAACAGGTGGAGATGGTTTTAAAAGTATCAATGTTTCTACGACTAGCGCTTTTATTTTAGCAGCTTTAGGGGTAAAAGTAGCCAAACACGGAAATCGTGCCATTTCAAGTTCTAGCGGAAGTACAGATGTGTTAGAAGCTTTAAATATAACTACTCTAAACACTTTAGAATCAGTTTTAAAACAACTAAATAATCAAGGGCTTAGTTTTTTACATGCTCCATTTTTTCATCCTTTAGTAGGAGAACTTAAAGAGATCAGATCAAGACTTGGAGTAAGAACGGTTTTTAATGTTTTAGGTCCTTTATTGCACCCTAATTTAAAGTTAAAATATCAACTTATGGGAAATTATCACGCACCTGTGCATAGGCTTTTGATAGAGGTTTTAAAAAATTTAGGACGCAAAAAAGCTTTAGTGGTAAGAGGAAATGATGGTATGGATGAGCTTAGTATTTGTGATGAAAGTAAAATTTATGAGCTTTGTGAGGGAGAAATTTTAGAGTATTCTATCTGTCCTGAACAATTTGGTTTTAAAAGAGCTTTTCATAGTGAAATCATAGGATCTAGTGCATATGAAAACGCTAAGGATTTAAAAGATATTTTAAGTGGTAAAATGCAAGGGGCAAAATTTGATTTAGTAGTTTTAAATGCTATGTTTGCACTTTATACAGCCAATAAAGCAAGTTCGCCTTTAGTGGCTAAAGATATGATTTTAGAAGCCATTTATTCAGGTAAGGTTATAGAGTATTTTAAGGAGTATCAAGCTTATGCTAAAGCTTAAAATTTGTGGCATTAAAGATGAAAAAAATGCTAAAGATTTAGCTTTTTTAAATATTGATTTTTTTGGACTTATTTTTGCTAAAAGTCCAAGAAGAGTGAGTTTAGAACAAGCAAGAAATTTAAGTGCAATTTTTCATGAAAAAGATAAAAAAGTTGTCGGTGTTTTTGTAGATGAAAATTTGGAACAAATTTTAAGATGTATTCAAGAAGTTAAGCTTGATGGAGTACAAATTTATCGCACTATTACCAAAGAAGAATTTGAAATTTTAAAGGTACAAAATGTTTTTGTATGGCAGGTGATAAGTGTGGAAGATAGTTTAGATTTAAAAAGTGAAATTTTTGCTGATTTAGTGCTTTTTGATGCTAAGGGAATTTTAAAGGGCGGTAATGGAATAAGTTTTAATTGGACTTTATTAAGTTCTTATACTAAAGATTTTGTATTAGCTGGAGGCATAGGTTTGGATAATATTCATAAGGCCGTAAAAACAGGAGCTAAAATTTTAGATCTTAATTCGAAGCTTGAAGATGAAAAAGGCTTAAAAGATATCAACAAAATAAAACAAATTTTAAAGGAGCTGAAAAAATGAAAAAAGCATATTATGGGGATTTTGGTGGGCAGTTTTTGCCTGAAAGTGCAATGTTTGCTTTAAATGAGCTAGAAAGTGCTTTTTTGAAATTTTCTAAAGATAAACTCTTTAAAAAAGAATTAAACGAGCTTTTAAAAACTTATGTGGGGCGTCCTACTCCGCTTTATTTTGCTAGAAATTTAAGCAAAAAATATCAGCATGAAATTTATTTAAAACGCGAGGATTTAAATCATACTGGAGCACATAAAATCAATAATGCCATCGCTCAAGCCCTTTTAGCAAAAAAAATGGGAAAGAAAAAAATCATAGCAGAAACAGGAGCAGGTCAACACGGACTTGCAACAGCCACTGCAGCAGCACTTTTAGGACTTGAATGTGAAATTTATATGGGGGCAACTGATGTACAAAGACAGGCTTTAAATGTTTATAAAATGGAGCTTTTGGGTGCTAAAATTCATGCAGTACAAAGTGGGCTTAAAACTCTAAAAGAAGCTACTACTGCAGCTATTCAAGCTTGGGTTGGAGATATTAAAAATATTTTTTATGTGGTTGGAAGTGCGGTAGGTCCTTATCCTTATCCTAAAATGGTAACGCATTTTCAAAGCATTATAGGAAAAGAATGCAAAATGCAACTTCAAAAACTCAATAAAAAAGTAGATTATATTATTGCAGCTGTTGGGGGTGGAAGCAATGCAGCTGGGATTTTTTATGATTTTATCAAAGATGAAAATGTTAAACTTATAGGTATTGAAGCAGGGGGGCTTGGCATCGATACACCTTATCATGCAGCGACTTTAAATAAGGGAAAAACAGGCATTATTCACGGTATGAAAACCAAGGTTTTACAAGATGATTTAGGCAATATCTTGCCTGTGCATAGTGTTTCTGCAGGGCTTGATTATCCAGGAATTGGCCCTTTGCATGCTTTTTTATTTGAAAGTAAAAGAGCGCAATATCATGCTATAAGTGATGAAGAATGTATGCAAGCTTTAAAATTACTTTGCAAAGAGGAAGGTATTATTGCAGCGATTGAAAGTTCGCATGCTTTAGCGTTTTTAGAAAAACTTTGTCCAACTTTAAAAAAGAAAAGCGTGATAGTAGTAAATCTTTCAGGCAGAGGAGATAAAGATATGCAAATGATTAGAGATTATAAAAAAGGGGTGATTTATGGTTGATTTTAGAAAATTTTATAAAGAAAATGCAAATGTGGCTTATACGGTTTTAGGTTATCCAAATCTTCAAACAAGTGAAGCTTTTTTGCAAAGATTAGATCAAAGCCCTATTGATATTTTAGAACTTGGTGTTGCTTATAGTGATCCTATTGCCGATGGTGAGATTATTGCAGATGCGGCAAAAATAGCTCTTAATCAAGGCGTGGATATTCATAGTGTTTTTGAGCTTTTAGCTAGGATAAAAACTAAAAAAGCTTTGGTTTTTATGGTTTATTATAATTTAATTTTTTCTTATGGCTTGGAAAAATTTGTGAAAAAAGCAAAATCTTTAGGGATTTGTGCTTTGATTGTGCCTGAATTGAGTTTTGAAGAAAGTGATGATTTAATTAAAGAGTGTGAAAGATATAATATAGCTTTAATCACACTTGTAAGCGTTACAACCCCTAAAGAAAGGGTTAAAAAATTAGTAAAACATGCTAAAGGTTTTATTTATTTATTAGCAAGCATAGGTATTACAGGTACGAAAAGTGTCGAAGAAGCAATCTTGCAAGATAAAGTAAAAGAAATCAGATTTTTTACAAATTTGCCTATTTTTGTAGGTTTTGGCATTCAAAATAATCAAGATGTAAAAAGAATGAGAAGAGTTGCTGATGGAGTGATTGTGGGAACTAGCATAGTAAAGTGTTTTAAACAAGGAAATTTGGATATAATAATGAAAGATATTGAAGAAATTTTCAAAAAATAAAATTTTAAAACATATTTTTATTTTATATTTACTATAATTTTAAATTAAGTTTTTTATAAAGGTGGTAGCTATGTTAAAGATTCTTGAGTATTCCATCACTCATTTTTGCGAGCATATCTTAAGACTTCGCATTGAAGCAGCTCAAGATATAAGCGGTGAACTTTATGGAGCGAGTATTTCTATCATGGGCAAAAGCGAAGGAGAAAGTAATTTTTATTTATTTTTTCCAAAAGAATTTTTAAAAAAAATTGCAGAAATTTTAATTAATGATGAAAAATTTAAAGAAGATGACTGGTGCGATTTAACTAAAGAATGTGCCAATCAGATTATAGGTTATGCTAAAAATTTGTTAAATGATGCCAAGGGTGATGACGAGTATAAACTCGGAATTCCGGAATATTTAGGAAAAGTTGATTTTTCTGAAATAGTTCTAGATGAAGCTTTAACTTATAAATTTGAAAATTGTTATTTTAGAATAGGATATTGCAAATAATGAGCGATGATATAGAGTTTAACATTCATCATGGGCTTTTACAATCTTATGAAGATATCTTAGATATTACAGTAGATTTTGTAAGCGAGCTTGGAACTACAAATATGAGTGTAGCGGAGCTTTTAAAACTTGAAGTAGGTTCGGTTATTGATCTTGAAAAGCCTGCTGGAGAAAGCGTTGAGCTTTATATCAATAAAAGAATTTTTGGCAAAGGCGAGGTTATGGTTTATGAAAAAAATCTCGCTATAAGAATTAATGAAATTTTGGATTCTAAGACTGTGCTTCAATACTTTAAAAAAGAAATTTAAATGAGATTGCTAGTATTATTTTTTTTAATTTTACCTTTATATAGTGTTGAGTTGATTAGTTATAATATCTACGATAGAAATGACCGAGTAGATTTAATGCTTTCTTTTGATAATGCTTATAATGGCAAGATTTCTCAAAAAAAAGAAAAAAATTTAACTCTTTTAACTTTTAGTGATTTAACGTATTCTAAAGATGAATTAAAAGAACTTAACTCTCAACTTGTAGATAAAATTAGTATTAGTTCTAAAAATAATAATACCTATATTATGCTACAAAATAAACAAAATATTAATTTAGAACTTAGCTCTATCAATGATAAATTTGGAGTAAGAATACGAGCTATAGAGCAAGGGAAAGCAAATATCGAATCTATAGTATCACCTACAACTACTGCGAATAATTCTCAAGAATTAATGCCTAAACCAAAAAGTACAAGTTTAGAAGGGTATGATTATACAAATTATATCTTGGTAATGCTGAGTTTAGTTATTTTGTTAATAGTGCTTTGGTGGTTTAAAAAGACTATGGTTTATAAAAATAACAATGTTTCTAGAGATTTTACTATGATTTTCCAAAGATTTTTAGATAAAAATAATCAACTTGTTGTTTTTGATCATGCTAATAAACGTTATACAATGATAATAGGTAATTCCAATGTGCTTTTAGAAAGTGTTGAAATTCCAGAGGAACAAACAATAAAACATACAGAAAAAACAGAGAAAAATTTTGATTCTTTTTTTGAAGAGAATAAAAAAAGAATTCAAAATCTTATAGAGCAGCGTCAAAAAGGTAAAAAATCTTAAATTTTTTGATTGATTGCCAATGCTATGGTAACTGGTTTTGCAATTTTTTTGAGCTCATCTTTGGGTAAATTAAGAATTTTGTTTTCTTGATATATATAAAGAGTATTGTTTGCAAAAGCAAAATCAATCTTATCTTCATTTGTGCTTAAAGTTTTAGCTAAGCACAAAATAAAATTAAGCCATGAAATGGTATGAATATTGGGTAAAAGTTGTTTATAGGGTTCAAGATTATAAGGATTAACTTTTTTTCCATTAAGCTTAATAATGCTAGCAATTAAAGCTTTTTCTTTATGCGAAAATCCATAATTTAATCCACCTAGTACAAAATGAGCAGAGTGTTCATTAGCAAAATAGAAATTTAAATATTCTCCAATATGGCATAATTTAGCAGCATTTAGTAAAGTATGTTTGTAGTTATCGTTAAGTCTATGAAGATTTTTAAGGGCTGTAAAAATTTGCAGAGCAAAATGTGGAGTTTTATTTTTTTGTTTTGATTGTAAAAATTTATCTTGTAAACATTTTAAACTAGGATTGAAATTTGATGGAAATGTGATTTTAGGACGAAGCAAATCTTGTAAATAAACTCCTTCTCTGATTCCAACTCCACTCGTGATAACTTGTTTGGCTTTTATTTTTTCCGCAATCTTTAAAAAAATAAATATACCTTCTTTAATGGTATCAAAACGATCCTTTTTTATGCCAAAATTGATTAAAGAGTCTAAGTTTGAATTAAAAATTTTTAAAATATGTCCTTTTTCTTCATCTAGCATATAGCGAAAATCATGTAAATTTTTCAGTGGATAGGAATTTTTTTGCATGATGGAATTAGATATTGCTCTTAAGCTTCCACCTATTGCAATAAGGTTTTGATTGCAAAATTCTTTAGGAATTTGTTCTAAAATTGGTTTTATAAATTCTTCTAAAGAATCCATTTTTCCAGTATCATAGAATAATTCTTTTAGCCTAACAGTGCCAATATCAAGAGATATGCAAGAAATAATTCTATTATTTTTTATTAAACACAATTCACTAGAACCACCACCTATGTCTAAAGTGGTTCCATCCTTAAAAGGACTTAATAAATTTAAAGCCGCAAGACCACCTAAGTAGCTTTCGCTTTTTCCATCTATACAGCGTATATTTAAAGACAGATTATCTTTGATTCTCTTAATGAAATTTTTTGAATTTGGGGCATCTCTTAAGGCTGATGTGCCTACTATAAATATTTTTTTGCATTTATGCTTTAAAGCGCATTGTTTGAAAAAAGCTAAAGCATCTTCAGCTCTTTGCATGGCTTCTTCTTGGAGAATTTTGCCATTATTATAAGCATTTTCTCCAAGTCTTACTTTGCGTTTGTATTCGCAAGTTGTATAAAAACCATATCTAGAAGTTTTTTCAAAAATCACCATTCTAATGGAGTTTGAGCCAAGATCAACAACGGCTGTTTTTTTTGCCATTAAAATTCTCTATCTCTATGTTTGAGTTTTAATTCTTCTATAGTTTCTACATTATCAGGATCAGGAATGATACATTCATATGGGCAAGCAACAATACAGGCAGGCTCTGAAAAATCATTAACGCACTCTGAACAAAGATCAGGGTCTATTACATAAATTGGACTATTTTCATAAATAGCTTCATCAGGACATTCTTCTCTGCAAGCATCACAACATACGCAGTCTTTTGTAATTAAAAGAGACATCATAACCTTTCAAAAATTTAAAAAATAATTTTAGTTTATACAATAACCAAACTTAAATAAAATATAAAAATAGAAATAAAGATAAATTTTTTGCACCGAAGGTGCAAAATTGTTAAGATTTTTTAGGGAAGCAGAAACGGTATCCTCTACGACGAACTGTTTCTATGGTAGATATATTTAATGGTTTATCCATTTTTTGACGAATTTGATTGATAGCTACTTCGATAACATTTGGAGTTACTAGCTCAGGTTCTTCCCAGATGGCATCTAAAAGTTGTTCTTTGGATACAATTTGATCCGAATGTCTTGCTAAGTGCGTTAAAACTTCAAAAGGTTTTCCTTTAAGTTCTATATCTTGACCTTTATAAGTAATTTTTTCCTCATCTGGATCAATAACTAAGTCTTCAATTTTAATAACATTGGTTCCGCCAAGTCTTAGTCTTGCTTCAATTCTTGCGAGTAGAATATCAAAATCTAAAGGTTTTCTAACAAAATCATCAGCTCCAGCTTTCAAAGCTTTGATTTCTGTTTCTTTGTCTGTTTTTGAAGACATAATCATAACTGAAGTTCTTGGAGATTTATGTTTGATGGTATTAACAAGTTCTGCTCCATCTCCATCAGGTAAAGTCCAGTTTGCTAAAACTAAATCATAATGTCTAATGCCGATAAAGTATTCTCCATCTTTAAAATTTTCAGAAGAATCGGTTTGATAACCAAATTCATTAAGATTGTCTATAATTGTTTTATTTAGGCTAATCTCATCTTCTATAACTAAAATTCTCATTTGTTCTATCCTTATTAAGAAAAATTTAAAGAATTATATCATAGCTTAAGTAAATGTTTAGATATCTTTAAAAAAAAATTAATATTTTTTTTTCAATTTAACCCCAACTGTAGCATTTTTTATTATATGGGGTTTGAAAATTTTTATGTTAAGATTGGTTAAATTAGGAAAATCTTTTTTTAAATTTAAGCTTACAAAGTCTAAAGACTCTTCAAGGGTGTAAAATTCTTCTTTTTTATACCATTTTTTAATTTTGGTAATTACCTCTGCATAATTTAAAAATTCATTTGCTTTAGCTTTAAGCTTGATAATAATTTTTTGTTTTTTCCTTCTTTCGAAATCTAATATACCAATGATACACTTAAAGTGAAATTTTATTTTTATATGACTTTGCATTCTTCTTTAAAAATCAATCTTTTAATATTAGGTAGATGTTTATATACTATAATAAAAGCGATAATGAAAACGGGTGCATGTGTATGAATTTCTAAGTCATAATTAAATATAAAAGAACTTGCAACAAAAGCAAGTAACGCTGCTAAAGAAGCTAGCGAAGATATTTTGAAAATTTTTCCAATAACTACCCACACAATAAATGCTGTAAGCACTTCCAATGGAAGCAAAACTATCATAGCACCTGCTCCTGTTGCTATGCCTTTCCCTCCTTCAAATAACAAGTAAATTGAAAAACAGTGTCCAAAAATAGCCAAAACTGCCACGCTCCAAAGCAAAGCTTGATCATAATGAAGAAATTTCAAGATTAGTAAAGGAATAGCTGCTTTTGCAAAATCTAAAATTATTGTAGCAATGGCAAGTTTTTTTGCTAGTTTGGGATTTTTTTCTTTTACTACTCTTAAAACATTGGTTGCCCCTATACTTTTTGAACCTTCTTTTTTGATATCAGTTTTAGCAAAAAATTTAGCTAGGATTAGCCCAAAAGGGATTGAACCTAAAAGATATATAAAAGCGTAAATTATTAAATTTTCCATAATATCCTTTTCAAATCATCTTAAAATTTTAAGATTTATAACTAAAAATTATATCTTATGAAAATAAATAAACAAAAAATAATTTTTAAGATAAAAATAGTATTAATTAATTATAAATATTTTTCAATAATATTTATTTTTATTTAAGCTCTAAATGATTATTATTTTATTTTAATTTATCTTTAATAGGAGTTTGTAAATGAAAGTAAAATCATTGCTAATCGCATCCTTAGTTGCTTTTTCAAGCTTAAATGCTGCAAGTCTTATAGATGAAGCTAAAAATTCAGGTCTTGTTGCCTTACCAAAAGATCAAAAAGGCGTTGATGAAATTTTAAAACAAAATGGAGTAAAGGCTAGTGAATTTACTCTTGAAAAAGCAGAGCTTGGTAAAAAGCTTTATTTTGAACCACGCCTTTCAAAAAGTGGTATCATTTCTTGTAATACCTGTCATAATGTAGGACTTGGTGGAATAGATGGAATCAGTACTGCAATAGGTCATAAATGGACAGCAAATCCTCATCATTTAAATTCACCAACAGTTTATAATGCAGTTTTAAATAGTACTCAATTTTGGGATGGTCGTGCAGGAACATTAGCCGATCAAGCTAAAGGTCCAATCCAAGCTGATCCTGAAATGGCAACTCCTGCTAAACTTGCAGTAGAAAAAATTTCATCTTTGCCTGAATATGTGAGTGAGTTTAAAAAAATCTATGGTAAAAGCGGTGTAAATTTTGACAATATTGCTGATGCAATTGCAAATTTTGAAAGAACTTTGATCACTCCATCTCGTTTTGATAAATTTTTAGAAGGCGATGAAAAAGCTTTAACAAAAGAAGAACAAAAAGGCTTAAAGCTTTTTATAGACAAGGGTTGTGTAGCTTGTCATAATGGTGTGAATTTAGGTGGCAATATGCAAGCGTTTGAAGTTGCTGGTAAATATAAATTTGCAAATTTAGGTGATTTTAAAGGTGATGCAAATGGCATGGTAAAAACTCCAACTTTAAGAAATGTTGCTGAAACTGCTCCATATTTTCATAATGGTGCGATTTGGAATTTAAAAGATGCTATTAAGGAAATGGGTAGTGTGCAACTTGGCATTAAAATTTCTGATAAAGAAGCAAAAAGTATTGAAACTTTCTTAAAATCTTTAACAGGAACAAAACCAGCAATTGTTTATCCACAACTTCCTATTTCTACCGAAAGAACTCCTAAACCTGAACTATAAGGTTCCAAGCAAGCTCTATTTTTAGAGCTTGTTTAAATTTCTTTATCTTAGCTTTGTTATAATTGTCTTTAAATTTTGCTAGAAAGGTTTGCAATGAAACTTTTTGGAACTGATGGAGTTCGTGGAAAAGCGGGTGAATTTTTAGATAGTTTTTTGGCTATGCGTTTGGCAATGGCTGCGGGTATTTATTTTAAAGATAAAAGTATTACTAATAATATCTTAGTAGGAAAAGATACAAGAAGAAGCGGCTATATGATAGAAAATGCTATTGTTTCAGGGCTTACTTCTATAGGATATAATGTTATACAAATTGGTCCTATGCCAACTCCTGCGATTGCATTCTTAACTGAAGATATGCGTTGTGATGCAGGGATTATGATTTCAGCTTCTCACAATCCTTATTATGATAATGGTATTAAATTTTTTGATGCTCATGGAAATAAACTCAGTGAAGATATAGAGAAAAGAATAGAAGAAATTTATTTTGATGATAAGCTTATACAAGCCTCTAAGGTGGATATGGAAAAAATTGGTCAAGCAAAAAGAATTGATGATGTTATAGGAAGGTATATTGTTTCTATTAAAAATTCTTTTCCAAAAGATCTTACTTTAAAGTCTTTGCGTGTGGTTTTAGATGTGGCTCATGGGGCAGCTTATAAGGTAGCACCTACTGTTTTTAAGGAATTAGGTGCTGAAGTTATAGTAATGAGCGATAAACCTAATGGACTTAATATCAATGAAAATTGTGGAGCTTTACATCCTGCAAATTTAGCTGCTGAGGTAAAGCGTTTGCGTGCAGATGTGGGCTTTGCTTTTGATGGTGATGCAGATCGTTTGGTGGTTGTAGATGAAAAAGGAGAAGTGGCTAATGGAGATAGTTTATTAGGGGTTTTAGCGCTTTATCTTAAAGAACAAGGTAAATTACAATCAAGTATTGTGGCTACTATAATGAGTAATGGTGCTTTAAAAGAGTTTTTAAATAAACATGGCATAGAACTTGATACTTGTAATGTGGGCGATAAATATGTGCTTGAAAAATTAAAAGCTAATGGTGGAAATTTTGGCGGAGAGCAAAGCGGACATATTATTTTTAGCGATTATGCAAAAACTGGAGATGGTTTGATAGCTGCTTTGCAATTTAGCGCTTTAATGCTTTCTAAGAAAAAATCTGCAAGCTCTATTTTGGGTCAAGTCAAACCTTATCCTCAGCTTTTAATCAATCTTAAAATTGCAGAAAAAAAAGATTTAGATAAAATTAAAGGTTTAAAAGAATTAAAAAAAGATTTAGAAAATAAAAATATTAATACCTTATTTCGCTATTCTGGAACAGAAAATTTGATAAGACTTTTGCTAGAAGCTAAAGATATTAAGCTCTTAGAAAAAGAAATGAAAAATGTTGTGGAGTTTTTTAAGAAAGCTTTAAATGGCTAAAACTTTTAAATTTATTTTTTATTTTTGGGGTGCCTTTGTTTTGGTTTTTACTCTTGATCAATGGGTAAAATCCTTAACTTTAGCAGGACTTAGATGGCAGAGTGAATACTTAGATTTAACTTATGCTCTAAATACAGGCGTAGCTTTTTCAATGTTGAGTTTTTTAGAGCATAATTTAAAATATTTACATCTTGCTTTAATTGGCGTGCTTTTTATTTATCTTTTTTGGCAAAAAACACTTTTAAAAACTCATAATATAGCTTTTGGAATGATGCTTGGTGCTGGTGTTTCAAATTTATTGGATCGTTTTATACATGGAGGTGTAGTGGATATGTTTTTTTGGCATAAATGGTTTAATTTTGCTATTTTTAATGTTGCAGATGTCATGATAAATATAAGTGTAGCTTTGATTTTAGTACAAGAAATATTTAAAAAAAGGAAAAAAGATGACAGAATGGATTAATGATTATTATTTTTGGATTAAATGGGTGCATTATTTGGCATTTGTTTCTTGGATGGCGGGTCTTTTTTATTTACCTCGTCTTTTTGTGTATCATGCTGAACATAAAGACAATAAAGGTTTTGTCGAGATTGTAAAAATTCAAGAAAGAAAACTTTATTTTTATATACAAACTCCTGCAATGATTGTGACTTTAATCACAGGAAGTTTAATGTTGCATGCTCATAAGGAAGTTTTAATGGTAGGTTCGGGTTTTATGCATGTTAAACTTACCTGTGTTACACTTTTGATTATTTTCCATATACATAATTATTATTGTTTAAAAGCTTTAGCAAATGATACTTCTGCTAAAAGTGGGAAATATTTTAGAATTTATAATGAATTCCCAACTATAATGTTTATTATTATCGCTTTAATGATGGTTGTTCGCCCCTTTTAGTTTGTCTCCGCTTTAAATTCCATACTAGCGGAGTTAAGCGGATCAATATTTTCTTTCATGATATCGATATAATCTTTATTTTTAAGACGCTTATCATCTCTAAATACTGCACGCACAAGATCCATTCCTGTGTAAAAATCTTTCATTAAAACCACAAAAAGATATTGACCAAATTCAGTTGCGATTAAAGCATTTTGATCTTTTATGATGGCACCACTTGTTTTAAGCCCTAAAAGTTCTATGAAAAGTTCTTTTTCGAGGTTGCAATTTAGGGTTTTATTAAATTGATCAATTTCTATTTTTCCTGAAAAAATTTCAGTTAAAAAGACATATTTGATAATTTCTTTTTTATCAAAACAAGCTTTGGCTATATTAGCATTTTGTTTTTCTTGTATAAATTTAGCATAATCATTTAGATTAAATGCATTGATTAAAAGCTCCCCATCTAAAAAGCTAAAAGCCCCGCTGCCCACTCCTAGATATTCATGATGAGAACTAACATATTCGTCATTAAGCTTGTTTTTTTCTAAAGAAAAACTCCAACCATTGTTTTGGGTATAGTCTTTAAAAAATTCACATATGATTTGATAATAAGTAAATTCATTATCTTTAATGCTTACTCCTAAACTTTTAGCGATATTATCTTTGGTAAGATTTGATTTCATTAAAGGATAGGTTGTGATTTGTTGCGGGGCTAAATTTTTAGCAATTTCTAAGTCATTTAAAAGTTGTTTTTCGCTTTGTCCTGGAAGATTGAAAATAAGATCTATACTAAAAATAGGTAAAATTCCTAAAGCTTTTGAAATTTTTTCTTGAAGTTCTTTAGATGAACCAAATTTATTATATCTTGCCACTTTTTTTAAAGTTTCATCATCAAAACTTTGAATCCCACAACTTAAACGATCAATTATACCTTTAAACATAGAAAGCTTATTTGGATCAATATGATTTGGATCGCTTTCGCATGAAATTTCTTTTATATTAAATAACTTTTTACAAAGTTCTAAGGTTTTTAATAATTCCTCTTCGTTAATCAGTGTTGTACCACCACCCACATACATGGAGCTAAAATCAAAACCTTTATCTTTCATGATTTTAATTTCTTCTCTAAGATTTTGAAAATACACTTTGGCTAAATTTTCATCATAATAATATTTATGAAAGCTACAATAAGGACAAAAAGTATGGCAAAAAGGTACATGGGCATAAAGCATATAGCTTTTGTCTTGTTTTGGAATTTTTTCTTTGGGTTGTTTTAAAAGTTCGACATTGAAACCTTTTTGGAGGGATTTTTCCATCATAGTATGAGAGTATTTTAAAGCTAAATTTTGAAATAAATTCATAAGTGGCCTATATATTAAAATATTTAAGGTATAACTTTATCAATTTTTAGCTAAAATAGGAGTAAATTTTTTATTTCTTAAATAAAAAATGGGATTAAGTTTTTAAATTATTTAAAAAGGATATAAAATGGATAAAGCCAAAATTGTTCAAAATTTAAATGTTTTGTTTAAACAAAGAGCAAAGTTTTACTCTTATTTTGATGAAAATATTGCTAAAATCAATAATACTGAAGTATTTGATTTTAAGAATGCTAAAAATTTAAATCCAGAAGAGGTATATAGGCAATTTTATCATTTTGATTATGCTATAAGAAAATTATTGCCTGCTATTTACAAGGCTTATGAAATTACAGATGCAGATTTAGACAAAGATTTTTAATTTATTTAGAGAATAGAACAAACTATTCTCTAAAAGACATATCTAAATTTTTTGATTCTTCTTTTATATTTTTGCCTGTATCTTCGCTTTGCTCAAATCCTCCACCAAATGCTTTGATTACATCTACTATGGAATTAGCATAAGAATATTTAGTATTATTAAAAGCAACCGCAGCATTAAGCCAATTTTGACGTGACTCTAAATAATCTTGCAAAGACATTTCTCCTATATCATAGCGTTCTTTAGCAATTTCATAGATTCTTTTGTAAGATTGTTCGCTTGCTTGTGCATTATCGTATTGTAAGCGTATAGTTTTTCTAGCTACTAAAGCATAGCGAATTTCTCCAAAAGCAGTAATCAAGGTATTTTGATAATTTACAAAAGCTTCATCTTTACTAAGCTTGGCTAAATTTATATTTTGGTAAATTTCACCCCAATGAAAAATAGGCAGAGTAAAGTTTCCACCTATATTCCAAGTTTTAGAACCTCCTTTAACCAAGGTATCTAAATCCCCGCTTTCAAATCCCAATAATCCTGTTAAAGAAAGGCTAGGCAAGAAAGCCGTGCGAGATACTCCAATAAGATAATTTTGCTGAGTTAATTTTTCTAAAGAAGAGGCAATATCTGGACGTTGAAGCAAGATGGTACTCGAAATTCCAGTTGGAATGTCAAATTCTTTAAGATTAAAAACTTGATAGCTTTGATTTTTGTAAAGTATGTCATTTAAATCATTTGAAGTTAAAATTTTTAAAGCTTTAAGGTAATTTTCTTTATTTAATTTTGCTTCATTGCATTGCAAAGCCATACTTTCTAAGTTGGCTCTTGCTTGAGCAAGTTCATATTCACCTACAGCACCAACTTGAAATTTTTCATCATTAATCCTATAAATTTCTTTTGCAGATTCATAAGCTTCTTTAAGAGCATTTTCATTTTCATACGCATTTACAAGATTGAAATAAGTTTGAACCGTATTTGAAATGACAGAAAGTCTTGCAGCTTCATAATCATACTCACTTGCTTTAAAGCCTGATTTTGAGGCACGATATGTATCACGATATTTTCCCCAAAGATCGATTTCATAGCTTAAATTAAGCCCCATTTTAAAATCATTACCGTAACTTACTTCCCCAGTTCGATTGCTTGGAGCATTTATAGCTGTTTTTGCACGACTTCCGCTTGCGCTACCATCAAATTTTGGCAACAAACTGCTAAAATCTATGCCTAATTGAGCGGCAGCTTGTTCCATGTGTATGAAGGAAAGTTTTAAATCATTATTATTTTTAAGTGCTAAATCAACCACTTTATTTAAATTTTCATCATCAAAATCTTTCCACCAATTTTTTGTGATAGAGCTATTGTTTTCTTTTTCCCAGGATAAGGCCCCAAGCTTATTATCAATGCTATAGTTTGCTTCGGGAATATTTAAATTTGGACTTAAAGAGCAAGCTGAAATCAAAAGAGTAAAACTTGCTATAGCACTAATTGAAATTATTTTATTCATGAACCTTACCTCTTTTTTTATCTAGCCATTCATTAAAATTTTCTAAAAGATAGAAAAATAAAGGCACAAAGAATATCGCTAAAGTTGATGCTGCGATCATTCCACCAATAAGCCCTGTTCCTAAAGAGTGTCTTGAAGCACTTCCTGCTCCTGTTGCGAAAATCATTGGCAAGACCCCAAAAGTAAATGCCAAAGAAGTCATTATGATAGGACGAAAACGAAGTTTTGCTGCTGCAACAGCTGCTTCAAAAACTCCTTTGCCTTTTTTAAAGCGCTCTTCCATTGCAAATTCTACGATCAAGATAGCATTTTTAGCTGAAAGTCCAATCAAGAGCAAAAGTCCTGTTTGAAAATATATATCATTGCTAAATCCTCTTAAATATACCAATAAAAATGATCCAAATACCGCAAAAGGCACAGCTGTTACAACTGCTAAAGGTATAAGCCATCTTTCATATTGGGCAGCTAGAATTAAGAAGACAAATATCATCCCTAAAGCAAAAGCATAGCTTGCTGTTCCTTTGCTAGAAACTTCTTGATAGGCTGATCCACTCCAAGCTATGGAATAATCATCTCCTAAAGTTTCTTTTGCTACTTGAGCAATCGCTTCTATAGCTTGACCTGAAGTATAACCTGGTGCGGGTTGACCTTGAACTTGTGCCGCTGGGAAAAGGTTGAATCGTTTTACATCATCAGGCCCTGAACTTCTTTGTAAAGTTAAGAAAGAATCAAGTGGTATCATTTTTCCATCGTTTGATCTTACAAAAATATTTTTTAATGCATCTTGTGTATTTCTAAAATCACCTTTTGCACGGATATTTACTTGGAAGTTTTTGCCTAACATAGAAAAATCATTAACATAATAAGTGCCTATAGTTGCATTCATTGTGTTAAAAACATCTTGCATGTTAAGATTGTAGTGTTTTAATTTATCTCTATCAATTATAAGCTTGTATTGAGGGAAAGTTGTATCAAGGGTTGTTCTTACTCTTGATAGTTCTTTTCTTTGGTTGGCTACAGCAACAAGTTTATTTACATCTTTTTGTATTTCATCATAACTTTTTCCACTTTTGTTTTGAACATACATTTCAAAACCACCTGTGATGCTTAATCCAGGTATAGGAGGTAGGCCTATAAATATACTTGAAGCGTTGCGATCAAAAGCAAATTTTTTATTAAGTTCCATGGCGATTTCATCAGCACTCACATTTCTATCTTTCCAATCTTGCAAGCCTATAAACATTGCAGCAGCGTTTTCTTTTAATGAGCTTGTAAAAAGATCAAATCCTATCATAGCCATTGCATCTTTAATTCCATTGGTTTTTAAAACTTCTTGACTTATATGATCAACTTCTGAGATTGTTCTATGAAGTGCTGAAGCCGAAGGAAGATTAATAATGCCAATCATCAAACCTTGATCTTCTTCAGGAACTAAAGAGCTTGGTACAGCTTTATAAAGATAAAAAATTGCCCCAAGCATAATACAAAAAATTAAAACAAAGCGAATGGTTCTTTTTAAAATATATGCTACTCCTGTGCTAAATACAGAAGTACTCCAATCAAAAAAATCATTAAATTTCTTTACAAATTTAAATGGCTCTCCTTCATTACGTCGTAAAAAGAGTGCACATAAAGAAGGTGTTAAAGTAAGAGCAACAAAACCTGATATGGCTACAGATATTGCTAAGGTAAGGGCAAATTGTCTTTGAATTTCTCCAACAAAACCTGATATAAAAGAAACGGGTATAAAAACAGCACAAAGTACAAGAACAATTGAAATAACCGGAGAGCTAACTTCTTGCATTGCTTGGATAGCAGCATCTTTTACGCTTATTTGTTCATTTTCGTGTAAAATCCTATCGATATTTTCCACAACTATAATCGCATCATCTACAACAATCCCTATAGCTAAAATCAAGGCAAAAAGCGTAAGCAAGTTAATACTAAAGCCTAAAACATAAAGTCCAGCAAAAGTTCCTAATAATGAAACAGGTACTGCTATCATAGGAATAAGCGTTGCACGGAAATTCTTTAAGAACATATACATAACAATGATAACTAAAATTAGAGCTTCAACAAAAGTTTTAATTACTTCTTTGATTGATTCTATCACAAATTTTGTTGTGTCGTAAGGAATTTTATATGTTAAACCTTTTGGGAAATTTTTTGAAAGTTCTTGCATTTTAGCCTGGACAAGTTCTGCTGTATGCAATGCGTTTGCCCCTGATTGAAGATTGATTATAATCGGAACTGCATCATTGCCATTTAATCGTCCTTGTGAGCTGTATTGCTGTGATCCTATTTCTACATCAGCTATATCTTTAAGTCTTAAAAATGATCCATCATCATTTGTTCTTAAAATAATATTTTCAAATTCGCTAGGATTTTGTAGTCTTCCTTGCATAGTGATTGAATAAACATAAGGGGATTTTTGAGTTACGGGCTCTTCGCCAATTTTACCAGTTGCGTATTGAGCATTTTGGTCATTAACCGCAGAAATTACATCAGTAGCTGTGATTCCAAATTTATTTAATAAATCAGGTTTTAGCCAAATTCTTAAAGAATAATTACGATTTCCTATAGCGTTTGCATCCCCAACTCCCGGAACCCTTTTTAACTCATCTAAAACATTTAAAGCGATGTAGTTGTATACATCCACTGCACTCATTGAACCATCATTTGAATACATAGAAATTGCAGCAAGTGTTGCTGAAGAAGTTTTTCTAACAGTTACTCCAAGTTTTTTAACTGCATCTGGCATTTTTGCAGTTGCAGCTGAAATTCTATTATTAACATCTATAGTGGCTTGATCGGGATCTGTGCCGATATCAAAATAAACAGTCAAATTCATAGTTCCTGAAGAACTTGAAGTTGAATCCATATAAATCATATTATCTGCACCATTGATTGCATCTTCGATAGGACTTGCAACTGTTGAAGCAATGGTTTGTGCATCAGCTCCTGTGTAAGTTGCGCTTACCTTAACTGTAGGAGGAGTTAAAGAAGGATATTGTTCTATAGGTAAATTTGTAAGACCGATGACTCCAGCTAAAGAAATGATAATTGCAACAACTGAAGCAAAAACAGGTCTTTCGATAAAAAATTTAGAAAACATTATTGTGCTCCAATTTCTTTAACTTCGCTACCAACTTGAATTTTTTTAAAGTTATCTAAAATGATTTTGTCGCCATTTTGTAATCCTTTGTCAATGATAGCGTATTCATTGTTTTGGTAGCTTATATGTACAGAAGATTTTTCTACTTTTCCATTTTTAACAAGAAGAACATAAACATCATTTTGATCTTGTTTAATAGCTATTTGAGGCACTTTAAAGCCATTTTTTTGTATAAAACCTTCTGAAGTAATTGTTGCAAAAGCACCCGGTAAAAGTGTTGAGTTGTTGTTATCAAATACAGCTTTTGCTTTTACTGTTCCACTATTAGCATCTATAACGGAATCAATAAAATAAAGTTTGCCTTGAACGGTTTCTCCATTAAGATTTAAATTTGCATGAATGCTGTCTAAATCCCATTTTACGCTTTGAGTATTGCGGACTAAATTTAGTTTATCTGTATCTGAAATAAAGAAATCTGCGTAAATAGGATTTAAATTTGTAACTCTAACTAGTTCAGTTGTTGAAGCACTTACATAATCCCCTATATTAACTAAAGCATCTCCTATAGTACCATCAAAAGGAGCTTTTATTTCGGTATGATCTAGATCAATTCTTGCATTTGCAAGTTGTGCTCTAGCAGTTGTTAGACTAGCTTTTGCATTATTAAATGTAGCAAGAGAAGAGTCGTATTCTTTTTGAGAGATTGCATTTTTGCTAAAAAGAGCCTTGGAACGATTAAAATCCTTGCTCGCGTTTTCAAAAGTTGCCTTAGCCATTAAAGCTTGTCCGTAAGCTGAATCAACGCTAGCTTTAAATTTATCTTGCTCTACAATAAATAATGTCTGTCCTTTTTTTACCTTATCTCCAGCCTTAAAAAGTTTATTTACTATTACGCCACTAACTTGAGGTTTTATAATAACATCATAATCACTGACAAGTTTAGCAGGATAAGTAAAACTAAGTGACAAATCTTCAGATTTAGCACTCATTGTCGTTACAGGTTGAGGCGGCATTTGTATTTTTGGTGCTTCTTCTTTGCTACAAGCAGTGAGTAAAAGCACAACACTTAAAGCTAAAATAGTATTGTTTTGAAATAATTTCATGGTTTTACCTTGAAAAATTAAATTAAAAATTGTAATATTTATTACAAAAATTTTTGACTAATTATATCTTAATTTTGGTTAATAAAATTATTTTTTAAGCTTTGGAGCCATTGATCCCATTTAGAAAAACGTTTACAACAAATTCAACATGTTCTTTTTGTTCTTTTTTATTTTTCAAAGGAGCATTAATTAAAACATTAAGATGATGATAAGGTTCTTTTAACATAGTGCAAAAAAGAACAGCAAGTTTTTCTGCATTTTTTTTCATATAAGAATTATTTTGTTGTTTAAAAAAATCCATAAGTATGTTATAGGAAAAATTTTGTTGATTGTTTTCTATCCAATTAGCAAGGTGTCTATCTTTATCATAAACTTGAGAATAAACAATTTTACCAAAAGCTACAGCTTCTGGTTGATTAAAAATTTCTATAAAAGTTAAACCAAAAGAAGTTAAAATTTCTTTTAAAGTACCATTTTCAATTTCTTGTGTTTTGGAATAAATAAGATGAAAATGTTTTTTACATATGTCATCTAAAATTTCAAAGAATAATCCTTCTTTGCTTTTAAAACTATTATAAATATTAGAATAAGATCCTCCGGATAATTTAATAATATCACTCAAACTTGTTTCTTGGTAACCTTTTGTTAAAAAAAGCTCTAAGGCCACTGCTTTGATTTTCTCTTGTCTAGCTAAAACTTTTTGTGATGGTGTTCTATTTGAGTTCATTTTTTATCCTTTGTAAGAGTGTTTTTGGGGTATACAAATATACTTTTTCTAAAAACCGAAATTTTTTCATTATCTTTTGCATAAGCTTTTATATGTAAAGGAAAGATTACATCTTTTTTATCGTTGTTTGCTAAATTTTTTGTAGCTTTGATAACAACTATTTTTTTAACTTGTTCTCCTGCTTTTAATTTAAAAGGTTTGTTTGGTCTTATGATTTCAATTCCATCATTTATTCCTTCTAAATTTGCTGTAAAATAATATTCATGAGGTTTAGAATCTGTATTTTGAAACAAAAAGGTATAAGCATTTGAAATGACTAATTTACCTTTAACATTTGAAATATTATATAATTCACTACTACGATTGATATTTAAAAGCATGCTTTCTTTTTTGCTTCCCATGATAATTAAAGCCAATAAAGCAATTAAAAGAACTATAAAATATGCTATCGTTCTAAATCTTAAATAATGAACCTTAGAACGCGTTTCAATAGCTTTTGCACTTGTCCAATTGATCAAACTTGGACGATTAAATTTGCTTTGTACCTTAGAACAAGCATCGGCACATTCAAGACAATTAATACATTCAAGTTGCATTCCTTTGCGTATGTCAATATGAGTTGGACAGATGCTAACACAGGCTTCACAACCTATGCATTCTCCTTCAGGCGGTTTTTTATGAAGTTTGATGCGTCCATCATAAATCAAACCCCCGCGTTTTTCATCGTAGATCACTTGCATTGTATCATGATCAAACATTACAGATTGTATTCTTGCATAAGGACAGACATAAATACAAAATTTTTCTTGTAAATAGGTAATATCCAAAGTAAAAAGTAAGCTAGCACAAAATAAAACTCCAAGTAAAAGTAGATGCTCACCAGGATTTTGAATATAATTGAAAAAATCTTCAGGAGGAATAAAGTACCAAAGTAAATTACTAACAGCAACTAAAGATATAAAATAAAAAATTATTACTCCAAGAAATTTTTTAAAATATTGTCCCTCATATTCTTTTTGTTTGTTATTGATATTTTTGCGAATTTTAAGAATTTTAGTTTGTATGATATCTCTATATATAACTCTAAAAATTGTTTGTGGACAACTCCAAGCACACCAAATTCTTCCACCTAAAGTTGTAATAAAAAAAATAAATAAAAAAAGAAATATAAGAACAAAAGGCATGAGATAAAATTCTTGTGTTGAAAAAGAAATAAAAAATAGGTTTAATTTAGAGTGATCAAAACTTAAAAGAAAAAAATGATTTTCATTAATTCTTATGAAAGGTAGAGCAAATATGACAATACTTGCAATTAAATATATAAAATATCGTTTTTTTGTATAGTTTGTAATGTGTCCTTGCATTTTTAGACCTTAATTATAATTTTTAGCACTTTGTAACTAAGGATTATAACCGATAAAAACTAAAACAATTTTTAAATGCTTTCTAAGTTAGAATTAATAAGAAGTGTTTTATAATTATATTTCACAACAAAAATTTACACAGAAAGGTGGTGAGGACTGTGCCAGGAATCAAGGTGCATCCTAACGAGTCTTTTGATGAAGCGTATCGTAAATTCAAAAAGCAAGTAGATAGAAATCTAGTTGTAACTGAAGTAAGAGCAAGAAGATTTTTCGAGCCTATGACTGAAATTCGCAAAAAACAAAAAATTTCAGCACGCAAAAAAATGCTTAAAAGACTTTATATGCTTAGACGCTACGAGTCAAGACTCTAACCCAAAAGCCCGAAAGGGCTTTTTTTATATCTGCAAACTTCATTTGGTATTAAAAAGTATTTATTATTTTTTGTTAAAATTTCTAATCTAGATTTTCTGTTTTTAGGATAAACTTATGAAAAAAATCAAAAAAATCATTCAAATTGGTATGATAGGTGGTTTAGCAGCTGTTGCTGGAGGTGCTTTAGCAGGTTGTGGAAGTAATAATGACAATGCAGATACTTTAAATCAAGCAGCTAATGCTCAAGGAGCTTTTGTAATTATCGAAGAAACAGCTCCAGGGCAGTATAAAATCAAAGATCAATATCCAAGTGATGAAACAAGGGTAGTTTTAAAAGATCTTAATGGTACAGAAAGAATTTTATCTAAAGAAGAAATGGATGCTTTGATTAAAGAAGAAGCAGCTAAAATTGATAATGGAACTTCAAATTTAACTAAAGACAATGGACAAATCAGCAGTGGAGGATTGAGTTTAGGAGAAACTTTACTCGCAAGTGCTGCAGGTGCTATTTTGGGAAGTTGGATAGGTTCAAAACTTTTCAATAATCAAAATTTTGCCAACCAACAACGCGGTGCTTTTTCAAATCAAAGTGCTTATCAAAGGAGTGTTAATAGTTTTAATAAAGCAGGTACAACAAGCTCTGCTTCAAGTGCTAAAAAATCAGGTTTTTTTAGTGGAGGCTCTAAAGCCACAAGTTCTAGTTCTTCTTTTGGCTCTTAAGGATAAATAATGCAATTATTACAAGTAGACAAACTTCAAAAAGATTATTTAGAAAATATAGGTTTTTTTTGGCATACAGATGAAGATGGAAGTGATTATATTAGCAATAAGTTAGTTTGTGTTAAGGAAAGTGAAGCTAATGCTTATTATGAAGCGGTAAATGAGCTTTATGATATGTTTATTGCTGCAGCGCAAGAAGTGATTGATAATGATCGTTTTGATGAGCTTGGAATTCCTTTTAATCTTATTGATGTGATTAAGATGAGTTGGGAAAATGAGGTTCATTGGCATTTATATGGGCGTTTTGATTTAGCGGGTGGACTTGATGGTAAGCCTATAAAACTTATAGAATTTAATGCTGATACCCCTACTGCTCTTTTTGAAAGTGCGATTTTACAATGGGCACTTTTAAAACAAAATGGAATGGATGAAAGCGCACAATTTAACAGCATTTATGAAAGTTTGATGGATAATTTTAAAAGACTTATTACCCTTGATGAAAGTGTTGAAGGGTTTGAAGAGCATTATCAAGGATGGAAAATTCTTTTTTCAAGTGTTGCAGGAAGCAAAGAAGAAGAAATCACTACAAAATTACTTTCTCATATAGCCAATGAAGCAGGTTTTCAAACTAATTTTTCCTTTGTAGATGAGGTAGAATTTAGTGAAGAAGGAATTTTTAAAGAGGGTGAAAATTATGAGTATTGGTTTAAGCTTATTCCTTGGGAAGATATAGCTATAGAAGAGGGTGAACTTGCCATGCTTTTAACTCAAATCATGCGTAATCAAAGAGCGATTATTTTAAATCCTGCTTATACGCTTTTATTTCAATCTAAGGGAATTTTAAAAATTTTATGGGAACTTTATCCAAATCATCCATTACTTTTAGAAACAAAAGATACTCCTTTAGAGGGTAAAAGCTATGTTAAAAAACCTGTTTTTGGTAGAGAAGGCGCAAATATCAGTATAATTAAAGATGGAAAAACTTTGCATGAAAATGTAGGTCCTTATGGGAATAATAAGGCTATTTATCAAGAATATGTAGAATTTAATTCATGTGAAAACGAATACTATCAAGCAGGTGTTTTCTTTGCCTATGAAGGGTGTGGTTTAGGATTTAGAAAAGGCGGTCTTGTGCTTGATAATTATTCTAAATTTGTAGGACATATTATAAAGGATTGAAAAATGAAAATTGTTTGTTTAGATGCGGCAACTTTAGGGGATTATGATTTAAGTGTTTTTGAAAAATTTGGTTCTTTACAAATTTATACTACAACAAATAAAGAGCAAACCATAGAGCGTTTAAAAGATGCTAATGTCGCCATGACAAACAAGGTTGTAATTGATAAAGATGTGATTGATGCTTGTAAAAATTTAAAACTCATTTTAGAAACTGCTACAGGGGTTAATAATATCGATATTGAGTATGCTAAAGAAAAAGGTATTATTGTAAAAAATGCTGCTGGGTATTCTACTATGAGCGTTGTGCAACATACTTTTGCGTTTATGTTTGCTTTTTTAAATCAAGTGCTTTATTATGACAAATGGAGTAAAGAGGGTAAATGGTGTGAAAGTCCTATTTTTACAGATTATAGCAGAATTTTAAATACCTTAAGCGGTAAAAAACATGGTATTATAGGCTTAGGAACTATAGGTAAAGAAGTGGCAAAAATTTCAAAGGCTTTTGGAGCTGAAATTTATTATTGTTCTACGAGTGGAGCTAATAAAAACGCAGATTTTATACATTTAGAATTAAAAGATTTATTAAAAACTTGTGATATTATAAGTATCCATGCACCTTTAAATGAAAAAACTAAAAATTTACTCACCTTTGAAGAATTAAAGATTTTAAAAGATAATGCGATTTTGATTAATATAGGAAGAGGTGGGATTGTCAATGAAAATGATTTAGCTAAAATCATAGATGAAAAAAATATTCGTGTAGGGCTCGATGTTTTAGAAATTGAACCTATGATGAAAAATCATCCGCTTTTAAGCATTAAAAATAAAGAAAATCTTATTATCACCCCTCATGTTGCATGGGCGAGTAAGGAAGCTTTAAATGCTTTAATGGATATAGTTTATAATAATTTAAAAGAATGGATAGAAAATGGCAAGTGAACATAGTTTTGATATTTCAGCAGCTTTAGATAAGCAAGAGTTAAAAAATGCTTTTGAACAAGCTAAAAAAGAACTTGATAGTCGTTATGACTTAAAAGGAATTAAGTGTGAGATTGATTTAAGCGAAAAAGAGAGTATTTTTAAACTCAGTTCTTCTAGTGAAGGAAAACTTGATGTTCTAAAAGATATAGTGATTTCTAAACTTATCAAAAGAGGAATTAATCCTAATGCTATTAAAGAGCTTTCTCGTGAAAGTGGAGCAATGTTTCGTTTAAATTTGAAAGCAAACGATGCTATTGATAGTGAAAATGCTAAAAAAATCAATAAAGCTATTAAAGATAGCAAGCTTAAAGTTAACTCTTCGATTCGTGGTGAAGAAATTCGTGTTGTAGCAAAACAAATCGATGATTTACAAGCTGTGATGAAGCTTGTAAAAGAGCTTGATTTAGAGTTAAATGTCAGTTTTAAAAATCTCAAATAAGGTTAAATTTGAAACATTGTTTAGCTCTATGTTTTGTTTTTTTTCTTTGTGCTTGTAGTGTGAAAAATCAAAATTTTTCAAGTCAAAGCTTGATGGTTTTGATTGCTTCTCCTATGATAAAAATCAATGATGCAGCTTTTTTAAAAAAAGAAAATAATGCTTTAAATTTAGAAGTTTATAAACTAGGGCAAGCTTTTTTTGAACTCAAAATCAAGGATAAAATTTGCATCAATGCAGTGTGTTATGATAAAAAAGTGTTTAATCAAAAATTTTTTAAAAATGTATATTATGATGATATTTTAAGTGATGTTTTAAAGGCAAATGCTTTATGGCAGGGTAGAAATTTAGAAAAAACTGATTGTGGTTTTGAACAAAATTTAAAAGCAAAAAATTATGAAATTTTTTATCAAGTTTGTGATAATAAAGTAAGTTTTTTTGATAAAATTTCACATACTAAAATTATCTTAACGCATATTCAAAATTGAAGGATAGAGTTTGAAATTTTTTTTACTGGTATTTTGCTTTGTCAATCTAGCTTTAGCACAAGTTTATAAAGGTGAATTGTATTTTTATCATTTGCAAGATAAAGAAATTTTTGCCATAGTTTATGATAATGCACCTATGACTCCACTTTTTGACAGGGATAAAAATCAAACAAGTTCTAGTTTTTTAATTATTGATGATATAAATGGAAATTTAGAGATTCCGCTCGTTAAGACAAATGATTTTTGGCAGGATGAGCGTAAAAAATATAAAATCAATTCTTCTAAAATGCTTACATATGATAATAAAAATTTTCAAGGAGAAAATTTAGGAACAACTACTTTAGAACTTGTTGAAACGCAAGATGGCATTCGTATAAAGCGTAGTCTTGATTTTATAGGTTTTAATGATGATTTTAAAGAATTTCATCCTGTTCATAAGGGTGTATTTAGTTTTGAACAAATTCGCCAAAAACCTATTTTTTTACAAGATGGAAAAATTAGTTTTGAAGAATGGTATTATTTTTATGAAGATGGTATGAGTCGTGCTATTTTAGAGTTAAATAATTTTGTTTATGATATTAATGCTCACGCATTTGTAAAACTAAATGATTTGTATAATACTGAAAATCAAAAATTTCAAAATCTTTTACATGAGAAGCTTAAAAATACATGTGATGAGTGTTTTGAAGATCTGCAAAATCTACAATTTAATAATAATTTTTTGTTTAATAATGGAAAACTAAAAATTTGTTATCTACCTTTTGAAGGTCATTTTTTAGATGAAAATATTTGCGTAGAATTTAACGAAGATGAGCTTAAGGAATTTAAAAAATAATGGAAAAATTAAAAAATTTTTTAAGTTTAAAAAATATAGAAGATACTCAAATTTATAAAGAGCTTAAGTGTGCTAAAAATGAGGCTTTGATTCTTAGAGAACTTTGTAGAAATTATGTCGTTTCTATTTCTTCTATCAATGCCTTTACTTTATTATCGACAATTTTTGGAAATGATAAGTATCTTTATCTTGATGCTTTGGAGGATTTAAAAAAACTTATCGAAAGAGGTTTTGTAAATCAAAATTCGAGTTTTTTTAAAAGTTTAGAAAATAATAAAACTCAAACATTAACTCTTGCCTTATTGCAAAGTGAGCTTAGTCTAAGTGAATATTTTTTAGAATTTTTAGAAGCAAAACCTCGTTTAAACTTTGAGAAACAAGAGGCTTATGCAGATTATTTAGAATATTTAAAAGATGAATTTGTGCGTATTCAATTATACGAAAGATTAAGTTTTATACAAAAAAGTGCTTATAATAGTGAAATAAAAAATCAAATTAAACTTTATGAAAAACATATCAAAGAAAGATTAAAAAAAAGTAAATTTTATAATGTATTGGCTGATATTTTTAAAGAATACAATCTTGAACATAAAGAACAAATTATTTTTCTAGCACTTTTAAAAGAAGAATACGCCTTAAGTAATGAAAGTTCGATTTCTAGAGAAATGAATTCTTTACTTTCTTTAATCAGTGAAAATGATTTAGAAAGGCATAAAAATAAAAAACTATTACAAGAAAATGCTCCTCTTTTAAACTTAATCGAGTATGATGAATATTTAAATGCTTTTGGAGATATTTCTAAAAGTTTTTTTATTATTGATGAAATTTTACAAAGAATTATAAATTTTGAACCAAAACAAAGTAAAAAAATCAAAATTGAAAGTGTTTTAAAAGATCAAGATATTTTCGAGCTTATAGAACCAAGCACTGACATCAATGATATTATTATGCCTGAAAATACAAAAGAGCTTTTAGAAAATATTTTAAAACAACAAGATAAAAAAGTCCTAGAAAGACTTCATTCTTGGGGTATAAAGAGTAATAAAAATATAGAAGCTAAAATTATTTTTTATGGTCCTGCTGGTACTGGAAAAACTATGTCAGCTTTAGCTATGGCTAAATCAATGAAAAAATCTGTTCTTAGTTTTGACTGTTCTAAAATTTTGAGCAAATGGGTTGGAGAGAGTGAACAAAATGTAAGAAAAATTTTTGATACTTATAAAAATATCGTGCAAACTTGCAAACAAAGTCCTATTTTACTTCTCAATGAAGCCGATCAGTTTTTAAGTACGCGTGTAGATGGAAGTAGTGGTAGTGATAAAATGCATAATCAAATGCAAAATATATTCTTAGAGCAAATTGAGCGTTTTAGTGGTGTGATTATCGCTACGACAAATTTTTTAGAAAGCTTAGATAGTGCATTTTCAAGAAGATTTGATTATAAGATAGAATTTAAAAAACCTGATTTTAAAGATAGGCTTAAAATTTGGGAAAAATTTCTACCTAAAAAAGCATTATTTGAAAAAGATTTTGATATAAATATTTTATCAAATTATGAATTAAGTGGAGCACAAATTTTAATGGTGGTGAAGAATACAGCTTTGAAAGTAGCTGTATCACAAGATGGGGTTTTTAAAATGCAAGATTTTATAGAAAGCATACAAAAAGAATTAAATTCAAGTTTTGATAAAAGTAAGATTGTTGGATTTTAACTTTTTTAATGTTTTTGTATAGCGAACTATAAAATAAAACAAAGCTATAATTAAAGCACTCCATTCCCAAAACATAGGAATTTTTGGGGTTAAAAAATAATGATAACTTGCCAAAACTAAGCATAAATATCCTAGTTTTCTGATTTTACTAAGTTTTTTAAAGATTTTAAAAGAACTTAAAAGCATTAAAAATATGATTAAAAATGCGATAAATCCACTTGCTTCTAATAAACGATGTGAAATATCATCGAAAAGCCTTAAAATTTGAGCATTTCTATCAAAAATAAAATAATTTAAAAAGTGCAAAATCGCCCAAAAAGCTGCAAAAATACCTAAAATTTTAGGATAATTTTTTGTTTTTTTAAATTTAAGCAAAGAAAATAAAAGACTTAAATTTAAAAAGATCAAAGCAAATATTCCGGTGTAAATATAGGCTTCTTTTACAAAATCAAAGGCTTTTATGATGCGATAAAAGCCATAGATTAAACTTATGATAAAGCTAAAATAAGCAAGAAATTTAAAGTATTTTGTCTGCATTAAAAATTCACTTTCAAGTCCATGTTTTTATATAAACTTGCTACTTCTTTTTCATAGCCATTAAACATTAAAGTAGGCTTGGTAAAGAAGTCTCCTAAAGCCCTCTCGTTAGCTTGAGACCATCTAGGATGAGAGACATTAGGATTGACATTGGCATAAAAACCATATTCGTTTGGAGCGTAACTTTCCCAAGTGGATTTAGGCTGTTCTTTGGTAAATTCTATTTTAACTATGGATTTAATACTTTTAAAGCCATATTTCCAAGGGACAACAAGGCGTATTGGAGCGCCATTTTGAGGCTTTAAGGCTTTTTTATACATTCCTACTGCAAGCAAGGTAAGAGGATGCATAGCTTCATCCATGCGAAGTCCTTCTACATAAGGATAGTCTATAGTTGGAAATAAAGCGTCTTGATCGGGAAATTGGCTCTTATCTAAAAGAGTGGTGAATTTAACAAATTTTGCCTCGCTTGTAGGTTTTGCCATTTCAATCAAACGACGCAATTCAAAGCCTACCCAAGGTACCACCATAGACCAAGTTTCAACACAGCGAAAACGATAAATTCTTTCTTCTAGCGGGAATTTTAAAATATCCTCCATGCTTAAAGTTAAAGGTTTTTCTATTTCTCCACTGATATCGATTTTCCAATTTTGAGTATTGAAATTTTGTGCCAATGATACAGCCTTTTTTTTATCTGTTGAAAATTCATAAAAATTGACATAATTTGTAGCCAGTTCTTCATCGCTGATTTCAAGTTTGTTTGGATTAGTATCGCTTGTGAAATTTAAAGCAGATAATTTAGAAGCAAGCACGCTTGAACTTATTAAAGCACCTGCTCCAAGTTTTAAAAAATCTCTTCTTTTTTTATATAAATTCTCAGGGGTTATAATCATAATTTTTCCTTGTTAAAAATTTTTATTATTAAAACATAACAAGGATAATGATTATTAAATTTCTTGTAGAATTTTTTCGCAAATTTTTCTAGGGTTATTATCTTTATAAATAGGGCGTCCAACTACTATAAAATCGCTTAAATTTTCTTTAGCCATTGTTAAATTAGCGACGCGTTTTTGATCATCATTTTTCTCTCCAAATGGACGAATTCCTGGAGTGAGAGTTAGGAAATTTCTTTGAGTGTGTTCTTTGATGATTTTACTTTCAAAAACAGAGCATACCATACCATCAAGTCCATTTTCATAGGATATTTTTGAAAAATTAATTACAGCTTCTTCGATTTTTTGTCTATAAATACTAAAGAAATTTTCTTCATCAAAACTCGTAAGAGCAGAAACTGCTAAAACTAAAGGTCTTTTTGAAAATTTGCTAAGCCGTGTCATAACTTCTTGCATAGCTATTTTTCCAGCACTTGCGTGGATATTGATCATATCAACACCAAGTTTTGATATTTCTTCGCAAGCATCTGCCATAGTGTTGGGAATATCATGAATTTTAAGATCAAGAAATATTTTAAAATCATCAACTTTTTTAAGTTCTTCTATGAATTTAAAACCATCTCTTAAATATGCTCTTAAACCTACTTTTAACCATATGTCTAAATTTTTTAATTCTTTAGCAAGTTGCAAGCATTCTTCTTTTGTAGAAAGATCAAGTGCGACACAAAGCTTCATTTTTTAGCCTTTATCAAGGCATCTAAAACTCCATTTATAAATTTTGGAGAATTATCATTAGCAAGTTCTTTAGCAAGTTCTATAGCCTCATTGATAACAATGGCGCTAGGAGTATCGGTAAAAAGTAACTCATAAGCTCCAAGTCTTAGTATAGCTCTTTCTACATGTCCTAAAGCTGTAATTTGATTATCATTTAGAAATGAATTTAAGGTTTCATCAATATTGTTTAAATTGTCTAAAATTCCATGATATAAATTTAAAGTAAAATTTTTTTGTTCATTGCGTATTTTTTTTTCATCTAAAATTTCATCTACAAAAACGTTGTTTTGAGAATTTAATTCAAAAGCATAAAGTAAGGAGATGACGCTTTGGCGAACTTGATGACGCGTTGCCATTAAAGCTCCTTGCTTAAATTTAACATCTCGATTACAGTTGTCATAGCTTCAAAGCCTTTATTGCCTGCTTTGCTTCCAGCTCTTTCTATGGCTTGTTCTATTGTATCTGTAGTTAAAACACCAAAGCTTACAGGGATATTATGATTTAAACTCACATTGGCTATGCCTTTGGTGGTTTCTGCTGAAACATAGTCAAAATGCGGAGTTGAGCCACGAATTACTGCGCCTACGCAACAAATTGCATCAAATTTTTTGCTTTCTATAGCTTTTTTTAACGCATACGGAAGTTCAAAAGCACCAGGAACAAGTATAAGGCTTAGATTTTCCTCTTTGCCTCCGTGTCTTAAAAAAGCATCTTTTGCTCCTTCTACAAGGCGATCTGTGATGATATGATTAAATCTTGCATTAATGATAGCAATTTTTGTATTTGAGTCTAAATTTAATTTTCCTTCAATAATGTTCATTTGTTTTCCTTTATGATATTTTGTATTTCTAGTAATGTATTAACGCAATTTTTAAGGCGTGTAAGATTAAGCATATTAGGTCCATCGCATAAAGCCTCGCAAGGATTAATATGTGTTTCAAAGAAAAAGCCATCTATGCCTACGGCTGCTGCCGCTCTTGCTAAAGGTTCTACAAATTCGCTTTTCCCTCCGCTACTTCCACCTGCAGCCCCTGGCATTTGTACACTATGGGTAGCATCAAAAATAACTGGAGCAAATTCACGCATGATAACTAAAGAACGCATATCTACTACTAGATTTCCATAGCCAAAGCTAGCTCCTCTTTCAGCTACAAAAACACCATTTTTTTGAGCAGCTTCATAGCCTTCATCTTCTATACCACGGGTTTGTAGAACTTTTTTAACGCTGTATTTGATATCGCTTGGGTTTAAAAATTGTCCTTTTTTGATATTAACTTTTGCCTTAGTTTTTGCTGCGGCTACAAGTAAATCGGTTTGACGACATAAAAAAGCAGGAATTTGCAAGACATCAGCTACTTCACTTACAGGGTTTGCTTGATTGCTTTCGTGTATATCGGTTAAGATTTTCATGCCAAATTCATCTTTTACGCTTTGTAAAATTTTTAATCCTTCTTCAAGACCAGGACCTCTAAAAGAATTAATACTTGTGCGATTGGCCTTATCAAAACTTGATTTGAAATAAAATTCTATATTTGGGTTTTCATTAAAATTTTTTAATTGTTCGGCAACTTTAAAAATCAAATCTTTGCTTTCTATCACACAAGGACCAGCAATGAGTATCATTTTTTTCATTTTTTTCCTTTGTTCTTAACTAAAATTAATCCACCAAAAATAATGCCTATTATACCTAAAAAAACCATAGTACTTGGTAAATTATCTCCTAAAATTATCCCAACTATCATACTAAATACCACATCAAGATAACTAACTCCAGCAACTACTCCTGCTTGTTTAGCGATACCATAAGCTTTAGTGACATGAATTTGATAAATGGTGCCTAAAGTTCCCATAATGGCAATGATAAGCCAAGCTGTAAGACTTGGCATCACAAAAGGTGCTAGAATGAAATCTAAATGTAAAGAATCAAGATGCTGTGGTTCAAAAAATTCAGCACTGATCATAGAAATTAAAGGCATTAAGGTTCCTAAAAGGATAAAAGAAAAGGCAATTTGTTCTGTAGTGTAAGATTTTCTAAGTTCTCTTACACTTGTAAGAGCTAAAGCAGCTAAAAATCCACTCGTGATACCTATAACTGAATTTTTTAAATCAAAGCCTGAATGATTTAAATTATGAGCCCAAGGCTGAGCGATTAAAAGTACTCCACCAAATGCTATTAAAATTCCTATCCAGCCTTTGATGCCAATATTTTCTTTAAAAACAACAAAAGCTATTAAAGTAATAAAAATAGGAGCAGTTTTTTGAAAAGCAAAAGCTCCACCTAGTGTAATATTTGAAACATTATAGAAAAACATATATAGTGAAAGCGTGCCTACTACTCCACGAAATACCAAGAGCCAAAAATGTCCCCCTTCTTTATGTGCCTTAGATCGTTTTAAAAGATAGACTATGAAAAAAATTCCTATAATATTTCTAAAAAACATAATTTCTATAGAACTCATTTCCTTGCTAAGAATTTTTGCACAAGCTCCCATAAGTGCAAAGTCCAAACATGCTAAAATCATGAAATAAATTCCTAAATTATGCTTGATTACTTTTAGCATTTTTTTTCCTTGACTAAAATCTGGGTTAATTCTAGTCTTTTTTTGCTTAATATTAAGCCAAATTTTATATAATTTTAAAAATATAATTTTCTAGGAAAAAAATGCAAAGCATCATACTTATAGGTAAGCCAAATGTTGGTAAATCAAGTCTTTTTAATAGAATGGCAAGACAAAGAATAGCTATTACAAGTGATATTTCAGGTACAACTAGAGATACAAATAAAACAGAAATTCATATTCATTCAAAAAAAGCCATGCTTATTGATAGTGGAGGGCTTGATGAAAGTGATGAACTTTTTAAAAATGTGAAAAAAAACACTTTAAAAGTAGCCAAAGAAAGCGATATCATACTTTATCTAGTTGATGGAAAATTAGCGCCTGATGATGAGGATAGACAGTTTTTTTATTCTTTAAAAAAACTTGGAAAACCTATAGCCTTAGTGATTAATAAAGTAGATAATAAAAAAGATGAAGAAAGGGCTTGGGAGTTTGCAAATTTTGGCGTAAAGGAAATCTTTAATCTTTCAGTAACCCATAATGTAGGCTTAGATGAACTTTATGAATGGCTTGAAAAATTTTTACATGAAGAGTTTTTAATCCCCGATGAAGAAGAAAATTTAGAAGATTTTTTAGAGCATTATGAAGAAGGAAAAGAATTTCAATTTAAAGAAGTCGATCAAAATCATATCAGAGTGGGTATTGTAGGGCGTGTAAATGTTGGAAAATCAAGTCTTTTAAATGCTTTGGTTAAACAAGAACGCAGTGTTGTAAGTTCTATCGCAGGAACTACTATAGATCCTGTTAATGAAAGTGTAGTTCATAAAGATAAAGTGATAGAATTTGTTGATACTGCAGGTATTAGAAAAAGGGGTAAAATTCAAGGACTCGAACGCTTTGCCCTAAATCGCACGGAAAAAATTTTATCTCATTCTCAAATAGCACTTTTGGTTTTAGATGCGCATGAGGGCTTTAACGAGCTTGATGAACGCATTGCTGGGCTTGTGGCTAAGCATTATTTGGGTGTGATTATTGTTTTAAATAAATGGGATAAAAGTGAGATGGATTTTGATAAGACTGTAAAAGAATTGCGTCTTGATCGTTTTAAATTTCTAGCTTACGCACCTGTGATTAGTGTATCAGCTTTAAGTGGAAAAAGGGTGCATGTTTTACTCGATAAAATTTTGCAAATTTTTGAAAATTTCACTCAAAAAATCCAAACTTCTAAGCTTAATACTTTGATAGAAAATGCCACAAGAGCACATCCTTTGCCGCATGATTATGGGAAATTGGTTAAAATTTATTATGCAGTACAATATGACTTAGCACCGCCAAAAATTGCACTTATTATGAATCGTCCTAAGGCCTTGCATTTTAGCTATAAGCGTTATTTACAAAATCAAATCAGAAAAGAATTTAATTTCGAAGGTGTGCCTTTAGTGATTGCTTCGCGTAAAAAGGGCAGTAAAGAAAATGATGAAAGCTAAAAATATCGTTTTTATAGGATTTATGGGTTCTGGAAAAAGCACTTTAGCAAGAGCTTTGGCTAAGGATTTAGATCTTGTTTTTTTAGATAGTGATTTTTTAATAGAACAAAAATTTAATCAAAAAATCAGTGAAATTTTCGCACAAAAAGGCGAGATTTTTTTTAGAGAACAAGAGCAAAAAATGGCTGATTTTTTTAGTTCTTGTGAGAAAACTTGTATTGCTACAGGCGGGGGTTTTGTTAATGTTTCAAATTTAGAAAAAGTAGGTTTTTGTATTTATTTAAAAGCAAGTTTTGAATATTTAAAAAAGCGTTTAGACAAAGATGAAATTTCTAAAAGACCTTTATTTTATGATGAAATTAAAGCAAAAAAATTATATAATGAGCGTTTAAGCAAGTATGAACTAAAGGCAAATTTTATTTTAAATATAGAAAATAAAAATATAGATGAGCTTTTAAGCGAGATTAAAAAGGTGGTAAAATGAGAGTATTAACAGGCCTTCAGCCAAGTGGCGATTTGCATATAGGTAATTATTTTGGTGCGATTAAGCAAATGGTAGATGCACAAGAAAAAAGCCAAATGTTTATGTTTATTGCTAATTATCATGCCATGACTTCTTCTCAAGATGGAGAAAAACTTAAACAAAATTCCTTAAAAGCTGCTGCGGCTTTTTTAAGCCTTGGTATAGATCCGCAAAAGAGCGTTTTTTGGTTGCAAAGTGATGTTAAGGAAGTTATGGAGCTTTATTGGATTTTATCGCAATTTACTCCTATGGGTTTATTAGAGCGTGCGCATAGTTATAAGGATAAAGTTGCTAAGGGGCTTAGTGCTTCACACGGACTTTTTTCTTATCCTGTTTTAATGGCAGCAGATATTTTGCTTTTTGATACGCAAATTGTCCCTGTGGGAAAAGATCAAATCCAACATGTTGAAATCGCACGTGATATTGCTTTAAAAGTTAATAATGAATGGGGAGAAATTTTTACCCTTCCAGAAGCAAGAGTGAATGAAGAAGTAGCTGTAGTTGTGGGTACTGATGGAGCAAAAATGAGTAAATCTTATCAAAATACTATAGATATTTTTAGCAGTGAAAAAACCTTAAAAAAACAAATTTCTTCCATAGTAACCGATAGTACCGCTTTAGAAGATCCAAAAGATTTTAAAATCTGCAATGTTTTTAAAATCGCAAAGCTTTTTTTAGATGAATTAGGGCAAAAAGAATTACAAATACGCTATGAAAAAGGTGGTGAGGGTTATGGACATTTTAAAATGTATTTAAACGAGCTTGTAAATGCTTATTTTAAAGAAGCAAGAGAAAAATACAATGAGCTTTTAGAAAAGCCTTCGCATTTGAAAGAAATTTTGGATTTTGGTGCGACTAAAGCAAGAAAAATCGCCCAAGAAAAAATGCAAAAAATTTATGAAAAAATCGGACTTTAAGGAGTAGAAAATGCTAGATTTAAAAAATTTGCAAAATAATTTTGATGAAGTGGCTAAAAAGTTGAAAAATAAAAAAGTTGATGAAAATATCTTAAAAAAACTTGCTGAACTTTTTGCAAGTTTAAAAAAAGAAAAAACAGCTTTAGAAGAATTTCAAGCTTTTCAAAATAAATTCAGTAAAGAGCTTGCTACAGCCGAAGATAAAGAAAGTTTAAAAGCAAAATTAAGCGAAAATAAAAGCAAAATTAATGAGCAAAGCACTAAAGTAAATGCTTTAGAAAATGAGCTTGAAGAAATTGCTCATGCCATCCCAAATATCCCTGATGAGTGTGTGCCTGTGGGTGAAGACGAAGATGAAAATGTGGAGCTTAAAAAAGTTTTAAATCCACCTAGCTTTGATTTTACTCCAAAAGAACATTTTGAATTAGGTGAGAGTTTAAATTGGCTTGATTTTGTGCGTGGGGTAAAAATTTCACAAAGTCGTTTTTGTGTGCTTAAAAACGAAGGAGCTTTATTAAGCCGCGCTTTGGTAAATTATATGATAGATTTTAATAGAAGTCGTGGATTTGAATTTGTTAATGTGCCTTTTTTGGTAAATGGTGCTACTATGTTTGGGACAGGTCAGTTGCCAAAATTTAAAGAAGATATGTATAAGGTAGATGATGAGGATTTGTATTTGATCTCAACTTCTGAAATTCCAGTAACCAATCTTTATAGTGGAGAAATTTTAGCGAGTGAAACTTTACCGATAAAAATGACTTGTTATAGCGCTTGTTTTAGAAAAGAAGCAGGCAGTGCAGGGCGTGATACAAGAGGTATTATAAGACAACACCAGTTTGAAAAAGTAGAGCTTGTAAGTATTACTAAACCTGAGCAAAGTGATAGCGTGTTTAATGAAATGCTTGAGTGTGCAAGTGATTTGCTGAGTTCTTTAGGTTTAGCGCATAGACATTTGATGCTTTGCACTGGAGATTTGGGTTTTAGTGCAGCAAAAACTGTGGATCTTGAAGTGTGGCTTCCAGGACAAAATAAATATCGTGAGATCAGCTCGGTTTCAAATTGTCGTGATTTTCAAGCAAGACGTGCTAAAATTCGCTATAAAAATGAACAAGGAAAAAATGAACTCGTTCACACTCTTAATGGCTCATCTTTGGCAGTAGGAAGAACCTTGGTAGCGATTATGGAAAATTATCAAGATAAAGAAGGAAAAATTCATATTCCTGATGCTTTGAAAAAATATTTTTAAAGAGTATAGATGGCTGAACAAGAAGATATAATACTAGAAAAACCCGAAGATGGCTTAAATCAACCAAGACTTGATGAGAGTTTAGAGGGATTTAAAGGGCAAGAGGGGCAAGCTCCAGAAGATGAAGAATTTGCATCATTGCCAGAAGAATTACCTCAAGAAAATAGTGATAGTGGTTTTAAATTTACAAGAGAAAGTGCGCCTGAAGATGTATCAACTTTTGAAGAAGTTGAAAGTCAAGAGCCTACGCCTTGGTATAAAGATCGTAAGTTTATGTCTCTTGTGGGTTTATCTTTGGGGATTATTTGTATTTTAGTTTTTACACTTTTTTATTTAACTTTTAGTGAAGGAAAAATTAAACCAGATATTATAGCTTCTAAGCCTTTAGAACAACCTGTTGTTATGCCTGATGAATCATATAAATACAATGATATGCAAAGAATTGATGGTATGATCCAAAAAGCAAATGCTTTATATTTAAAGGGTGAAGTTGAACAGGCTTTAAAAGTTTATGAGCAAGTTGCCGTATATAACGAATCTTTATCTAATTATAATTTAGGCGTTTCTCAAATGAATGAGAATAAATTCCAAGAAGCTTTTGAAAGCTTCAAGAAAGCTATAGCCAATGGAGAAAATCAAAGTGTAGCTGCTATCAATGCTGCTGTTTGTGCTTTAAAGCTTAATGATAAGGAAAAATTTAGATATTATATTGATTTAGCTCAAGTGTATCTTCCAAAAGAAGGAAAATCAAAATTATATGATTATTATTTAAGCTTGATTAATTATTACAAAGGATATTACCCTGAGGCTTTACAAATGTTACAAAGAACAGATGTGGAGCCGTATTCTGATGTTGCAAAGTATTTGTCTGCTAAAATTTATGCAAAAATGGACTTTGATTCCAAGGCTATACAGCAATTAAATTCTCAAGGCAATTTTGAATCTAGTTTATCTTTAGGTCTTTTATACGCTAGAATAGGAGAATATGCTAAAGCTAAAGTCGCTTTAAGTACAGCGATGAAAATTGAAAGAGATTTTAATCAAAGTTTAGCGGCTTTAACATTGGTTGATATTAAAACAGGAAATTATCAAGATATGTTAGCGCGCTTACAAAATTCTTATGATAACGATAAAGATAGATATAAGATTTTAGATACTTATAAAATTCAAGTTCGTTTAAATAAGGATCTTTTTAATATAGCAGTTGCTCAAAATTCTTTTTCAAAAGATTTGCTAAAAAAACAAAAAGATCAATTCGATTTGCTTTTTTATTTTGCACCTTATCAGGTTTTTGATAGTAAGCAGGCTGCTTTATATATTAAAAAAGCTAATGTTACAGATTTCGTTGATGATAGTGCTGATGCGGGAGTTTATCTTAATACAAGCAAGGCTCTTTCATCTACCAATGTAAAAATTGCCAATATTATTAACTATGCATTAAATCAGAAGTTACGCCTTGCTAACCAAGAATTTCAAAAACTTATCAAGGATTATCCAGAACATAGTATTTTACATTATAATTTGGCTTTAACCTATGCCCAAATGCAAAATTATGAACTTGCTTATAAGCATTTTTCAAGTTCATATCATCTTAATCCTAAAAATTACTTAGCAGGTGCTTTTGCTATGTTTTGTGCAAAATTAATTGATATTGATACAACTAAACTTTACAATGAAATTCTTGATAATATAGCTGCTGATTCTAATTTTAAAGCTAATATGCAAAAAAGTATGTTGTTTTTAGTTAATAATGATTATATTTCTATGCTTCCTTATTTAGATGAAACAAAAAAAGACACGCCTTTGAGTTTGATTTTTGAAGCTATTGTTGCTAAAAATAATAACCTTAATAATCAAGTAGATGTGAAAATTGCTAAATTGCGTTCAGAGTTGCCTGAAGATATTTTGGCAAATATTTTGTATTTTAATTCTTTAAATTCAAATTTAAATATTAAAGAATATGCTCAAAATGCTCAAATTCATTTTAAAAATTTAAAACTTGATTATCGTAGTGTTTTTGGTGGGCCAAATATAGCTAGGGAATTTTATGTTAATTTAATGCATATTGCAGGGCTTTTAAATTTAGAAAGACAGAAATTTAAAGAGTTGATTAATGTTTCAGGAGCAAAAGATGAGGGTATTTTGCAAACTTTAGCTTATTTGGATATTTTTGCACAGCAATACGAGGAGGCTTATGCGCTTTACAATTCTTTGATTGATGATTATGGAGCTAAAGATACTAAAACTTTATTTTTAGCAGCCGTAGCAGCCGTAGGTGCAAATAATCCAAATTCAGCTATAGCGCTTTTGCAGCTTTCTAAACTTACAGATAAAAATAACAAAGAAAGTAAAGCAGCTCTTGGTATGTTGTATCAAGAAGTAAAGAACTATGAAGCTGCGATATCTCAGTATAAAACTTTACCTAATAATTTTAAGAGTGAATTTTTTACTTTTGATATTAATAACAACTAAAAATGCTTAGAAATTTCTAAGCATTTTTAGTTAAGCTTGAAGATCTAGAGTTTTTCCGCCTAGTTCATCAATGCGATCGCTAACTTTTTTAAGTGCCGCATCTATTGTATCTTGACTGATTTGAGGAAGTTCTCCACCCCACATTTTTTCTGCTTGCTCAAATCCTTTTTTCATACCTTCAAGACCTTTTTTCAATTTTTCAACATCGTCGCCACCGCCTTTAATAACAAAATCCGCGATGCGATTGGCTGTATTTTCCACTCCAAAAAAACCATCTTCACTTACAAGTTGTTGAAGTTCATCTGTATTCATATCAAGTGGATTTTTGCCACTGTAGCCTAAGGATGCAAAATCAATATTTGTAAGTATAGATTTCGCAGTATCTAAATTGGCACCATTTAAAAGACTATCTAGTCCAGTTTGGGCATTGCTCGAACCTATTACAGCATTCATTGTTTGCTGTTGAAACTGAACTAGGTAAATTTGTGTAATGCCCTTTCCACCAAGTGCATTTAATTTTTCAAGGGTATTTTTATCTACATCCTTGCTAGAATTAGCACTTTGAACATTTTTGTCTTTTGTGTTTTCCTTAGCATCATCTGCCTTCTTATTGCTAACTTGTGTTTGTGCCATGCTAGCGATATTTGAAAAAGTATTCACTTGCATATTTGCTCCTTTGTGTGAGGCTTTAATTTATATCGACTTTTGACTTAAAAAATTTATAAGGACATTAAATTCCTTATTTTCAAAGGAATTTAATGTTTTATTGTAGATAATAAGCAATTTGCTCTTTATTGAGAATGCGGATAAGATTGCTAGTACCTTCTACTCCTGTTGGAAAGCCTGCAGTTAGAAGATAGCATTTGTCTTCATCCATAAAACCTTTTTCAACACTTGATCTTACAGAGTCTTTTAATAATTCTGTAAGTTCATTACTTTTGTTAACCAAGATCGCAGGATTAACTCCCCAAACTATACTTAAAGAGTTTAAGGTTTTTTCAGAATGCCCTACTGCTATGATTTCTATATTTGGACGATATCTTGCAATCTTAATAGCAGATTTTCCGCTACTTGTTAAAGAAAAAATAGCATCAGCGTTAAGATCTGTTGCAAGATGAGCTGAAGAACGCATGATTTTATCTGTATTGTCTAAATCATTAAAATCATTAAATTTGTTATATGGATAGCGTTTTTCTGTTTCTATTATAGTTTGGCACATTATATCAACAGCGTTTGCAGGATCTATACCAACGGCGCTTTCTTCACTTAGCATTACTGCATCTGTTCCATCTAAAACAGCATTTGCAACATCTGAAATTTCAGCTCTTGTGGCGGTTTTGCTTTTGGCTAATGAAAAAAGCATCTGAGTTGCAGTAATAACAGGCTTAGAGGCATTGTTTGCTTTTTGTATAATTTCTTTTTGGATATTAGGAACTTTATAATAAGGTACCTCAATACCTAAGTCTCCTCTTGCAACCATTATACCATCGCTAGATTTAATAATCTCATCAATATTTTCTACTGCATCAAATTTTTCAATTTTTGCAAAAATAGATATTTTTGCGTTATTTTGTGCTAAAATTTCACGAACTTCATCAATATCGTGTGCATTTTGTACGAAAGATATTGCTAAAAAATCTACTTCATTTTTTATACCCCAAAGTAAATCATTTTTATCTTTTTGTGTAATAACATCAATATTGATTTTAGTATTCGGAAAATTAATACCTTTATTTGAGTTTAAAAAACCATCATTTTCTATAATGGTTTCAATTTTTTGATTATCTATGCTTACTACTTTAGCACGAATTGATCCATCATATAGATAAATATATTCATCAATTTTTAACATATCTAAAATGGATTTTTGATTGATGCTGATTTTATAATGATTTTGAGCAATCTTCTCCCCTAAAATTGTTTCACGATAAAAATCAAGTCTATCACCCTTTTTTAATTCAAATGGTTCTTTAAGTTCGCCTGTACGAATTTTAGGACCACTAATGTCTTGTAAAATTCCAATACGAGTATGCAATTCTTTAGCTACTCTTCTTATGGTATCTAAGTTTTTTTTATGATACTCATGTGTTCCATGAGAAAAGTTTAAACGGAAAACATTTACACCATTGATAATCATTTGGCGTAGAATTTCTTCCTTTTCACTTGCTGGACCTACTGTGGCTACAATTTTTGTTTTTTTAAGCATGGTAAACTCCTTTTGAAATTATTGTAGCTAAAAATAGAAACAAAATGATTACAATAATTCTGAAGAAAATTTATCTTCGTTAAATTCCATTCCTAGGTAATTACACACAAGCTTTGCATCTCTTTCAGCATTTCCTAAACAACTTGTTGCTCCAGGACTTGGAGTCATATTGAAAATAATACCAGGGGTTTCTGTGATGCTTGCTTCACCTAGCATTAATTCTCCTTTAGTTTTATCAATAACTTGCGGTCTTACGCCTCCAAAACCTTTCGCATAATAAATATCGCTTGCTTTAAGACTTGGGACTATTTTTTTGGCATCTTTAACAAATAAGCTTTTATCAACAAAAGGTAGTTCAAAAAGATAATTATAAAAGATGTAATTTCTAATTGTTGCATCTTTAAACATATTAAAAGTTACTTTTAAAACAGTTTTATCAAGTTTTAGCGCTTCAAAAAATTCTGGAACTGATTTTAGACCATGATAACGTTCTAGTTTTGGAATAACAAGTGCGGTAGGTCCAAAGCGAGTGTTCATATCAGCAAGTAAATCAGGATCTCCATGAAGAGCTGCAAATGGAAGTTTAGGATTTTGCACCATATAAACCTTACCATTTAAAAGTTTTTGTTTGGTTAAATAAAAACTTCCTGCAACAGGCCAACAAGACTTATCCATACCTAAGTTCATTTTATGTGCTAAATATAAAGAGTGCGCTCCAGCATTGACAACTACGCTTTTGGCATGGTATTCTTGATGATTTGAGGTTTTTAATATAAAAATATCTTCCTTTTTTTCTATGTGAATAATTTCTTGATTAAAGGCAACAAAAGTATTTTTATTTTGTTTTTGGGCTTGTTCTATTAGATTTATACTCATTTTCCCAAAATCTACAGTTGTAAAAACCTCGCCGCTTTCAACACCCATGGCGCAGATATTTTCAGGTCTATCTTGATTGCAATCTTCTCCTAAAACAACCTTGGGTTCAATTTGTTTGATTTTTGCTTTATCGAAAAATTTTATATAAGGATAAAGTTCTTTAAATTCTTCATAGCGTTTTTTCATATAATCACATTCTATATCTCCAACAGCTAGAGCCATTTTTTGATGAGAAAACATGAAATTATTTTGCGCATTTTGCATGAGTCCATATTTAACTATCATATCAGCTGTTCTTTTTACTTTTCGCGCTTTTTCTAAAGTATAATTGGTTTCAATATCTCCACAATGAATGGTTTGAGAATTACTCGTTCCCTTAGAATTTAATGTTGCAGCTGTATTATATTTTTCTATCAAAGCAATATTTTTAATATTTGTATATCTTGCAAGCTCGTAAAATAATGCTGCTCCTGAAATTCCAGCTCCGATGATAAGCACATCAAATTCTTGTTGGCTCATTGTTTTTCCTTTTTTTATTTTAATAAACTTTTTTCTAAATAGAAGTTTAATTGAATTTGTTTTACAAAAAGTTAAATTTCATTAAGGTTTGATATCAATGAGAATTTTTGTAACATTTTTAATAAAGTAAATTGGGATTTTCTTTTATAATCTTTTTCATTCCTCGAAAGATTAAAAGTTTATCATAAATTGCGTGATCGAAATAATTTGCTAAAAATTGCCCATCTCCACCAGTGAAATAAAGCTTTTTATTTTGAGCGGCATCTTTTATCAGTAGGTAAATTCCTTTAAAAACACCATAACTTAAAGCATCCATGGTTTTTTGTGGGAATGCATCAAGACTAACTTGAGTGTTAAATTCACTTTTTAATCGTGGTGAAATATGGCTATAAATTTTTTTATAATTTGCAATACCTGGCAAGATAAAACCACCAAGATGTATAGAATTAGAAATAATATCAATTGTAATAGCACTACCTGCATCTACAACAACTCCATCTTCAATAGTATAACAAGCTGCTATGCGATCGATTCCTAATCCTTGATAAATAGTATCAAATAAAAAATAAGGTTCAAGATTGATAAAATTTTTTTGATTTTTTAAATGTTCTTTGAGATGTTCATTGACATTGATATAAAAAATTTTTTGTTCATTTTTAAATTCTAAAAACTGATCTATACTAAGAGTAAAATATTTGTTATCATCTAGGAAATTAGCATTTGAATTCCCAATATCACAGAGTAGCATAGATATTAAATCCTTTCATTTCTAGATGATTTTTTGCTTTAGAGCAAAGAGAAGCCATGCTAAAAAAATATTTGTTATTTATGTTAATTTGCTGTGCTAGATTTTCTAAAAATAAGGCATCTTTCATTAAAAATTTTGTTTTTCCTGTATACATAAAAAGAATGTTATTTTGATCTTTAGCACAAATATAACTTTTTTTTCTAGTCAACATACTTAAGTCATAGGGCTTTAAATTTAATTTTAAAGCCTTTATTGTTTGTTCTAAAATTTTTATCATAGCAAATCTAAAATTTTATCTCCGTAGTAAAATTTACCATTTCCCATGAAAGAAATTTTATCAACAGCTTCTGAAAGTTTAAATACTTGTGCATTATCTAAATTTAGATTCATTTTGATAAGATAGCCTGTTTTTTCAAAAATATATAAATAATTATTGTATATATTGCTTTTTACAAAAATAGCAAATTCAAATTTTTTTTCCGCAATTTTTCTTAAGTTATAATCAGTTTTAATAATAGTGCCATCTTTTTCTAGTATAAAAATACCATCATCGCTAAGTGCAACATCTTTTATGTCAGCGTCAAGATAAAGAGTTCTAGCAGGGCTTACAACAATGATTTTTTTAGCTGTTGCTGCTATAAGTTTATCTCCGATTACGCTTAGATGGATTACATTGTTGAAAAAATTTTCTGCTGAAATAACCACATCTTTAATGATTTGAAGATTGTTTCTTGAAAGAATTAAAATTTTACCATCTAGTGTTGGATAAACGATGATATTGTCTAAAAATATAGGATTAGCGGTACGACTGTCTTGGGCTGGAGCTGAGGTTAGGGTTTGACTGAATTTAATACCCAAAGAACGATTTGCAAGAACTATGGTATTGTTTGCAAGTACAAGGGCTAAATCATCTCCATTAGAAGCTACTCCTACAACACTAGCGTCAAATTGAAAATTATAAATTTCATTATAAGAATTGTCAAAAATTTTTAAATTTCCATTGTTATCTGCAGTAAAATATTCCCCATCTTGATAAGCTAGAAGCATATAATTTTTAGGAAGTTTAAACTTGTCTATGGAGATATTATTTTTTAAGATAGCTGTATTATTGCTAAGTTTTGCAGAAACTAGATTCCAATCAACGATTTTACTTTTTAAATTGCTATTATGACTTAAATCTCCATCGGTTTGTTTTGGTTCAAAATATTGTCTTTTGGTGCCACAAGCACATAGAAATATTAAACAAAATAGTGTTAAAAATATTTTTTTCATTGTGTAATGCCTTGATAATGTTTGAGGTTTTTAGCTATTTGATTTAAACTTGAATTTTCTTTTATCTGAGAAAGTAAAACATTAGCTTCTTCGATTTTATTTTGCTCTAAAAGTTTGTAAGCTTCTAATAATTTATCATAATTTTTTAAAAATATCGATTTATCCCCTAAAGATAATGCGATAATATTTTTAAGTAAAGTGTTTGTTTGAGCATTATTATAAATTTGTTTTAGTTCATTTTGGAGAGTTGTATTATTAAAATCATTAATATTTTCTTTTAGTAAAAAGATAGCGTAAAGATTAGTATTTTTATTTTTAAGTTGTTCTAAAAGATTTTTATTGCTAGGATCTTGTATTAGATTGGCATAAATTTCATTTGCTTCTTTTGTTTTATAATCGTTTATTTTTGAGATTATAAAATTTCCAGCAAACCAAGCAACTAAAATTATCACAACAGCAGATATATAAAATTTATACTTGCGTATAAATCTCTCTCCTTTGATAAAATTTTCTATAAATTGTTCTTCTGTGTTAAGTTCATTTTTAACAGCTTTTAAATTATCTTTTAGTCCCAAAATTTATCCTTGAAAAAATATTTTTATTTTTGTATAGAAAAATTATGGTATTGTATCATATAAATTGCAAAATATCCTAAACAATTTAAAGCTTTTTATGATATAATTTTCAAAATTTTAACTTTTTTATTAAGGTTTAAGAAATGCAAATAGATGAGAAATTATTAAGCAAGCTTGAAAAATTAAGTGCTTTACAAATAACAAAAAACAGAAATGAAACCATTGTACAGTTAAGTGAAATTGTGAATTTTGTTGAAAAATTAAACGAACTTGATTTAGATTCCCAAGAGATTACTGTGAGTACTATAAAAGGTGGAGCTCCTTTGAGGATTGATGAGATAAGAAATAGCAATGTTATTGATGAGGTTTTGGATTGTGCTCCAAAAAAACAAGAACATTTTTTTGTTGTTCCTAAAATCATAGAATGATTAACTTAGCATTTAGTGCTTATTTGTAGAATAAATTTAAAACAAAAAAAATCAGAGAGTGATTGAAATGAATTTTTATTGGTTTGATGCTTTTATTTTAGGATTTACCTTGCTTTTAGGGCTTAAGGGTATTATCAATGGTTTGATAAAAGAAATTTTTGGGCTTTTGGGTATTATTGGTGGTGTTTTTATTGCTTCAAAATATGCAACTCAAGCAGCTGAATTTATACAAAGTACTTTTTATAAGATAGAAAATCAAAGCTTAGCTGGATTTGCTGGATTTTTGGCCATATTAATTATTTTTTGGATAGTTTGTTTATTGGTGGGTAATTTTCTTTCTAAGTTGATCAAATTAAGTGGCCTAGGTTTTTTAGATCGTATTGGTGGCTTTATATTTGGTGGGGCAAAAATCTTTTTAATTTTTGCAATTTTGGTTTTTTGTGTAGCAAGAATCGATTTTTTAAATGATAAATTAGATAATTTTGCTAAAAATAGCTATACTTTAAATTTACTTAAAGAAACGGGATCTTTTATTATGAATCAACCTTTAACAGAAAATAGTCTAGATCATGCTAGTGAAAAGTTGCAAGATATTGTAAGTGATTTAAACAATACTCAAAAAGGGGAGTGATATGCTGATAGAAAATGTGGAATATGATGTTTTACTTGAGAGATTTAAAAAAATATTAAGACAAGGCGGACTTAAATATACCAAGCAAAGAGAAGTACTTTTAAAAACTCTTTATCACAGTGATACTCATTACACACCCGAAAGTTTATATATGGAAATCAAACAAGCTGAACCTGATTTAAATGTAGGAATTGCAACTGTTTATCGTACTTTAAATTTGCTTGAAGAAGCAGAAATGGTAACTTCCATTTCTTTTGGTTCAGCAGGTAAAAAATACGAGCTTGCCAATAAACCTCACCATGATCATATGATATGTAAAAATTGCGGAAAAATTATAGAGTTTGAAAATCCTATTATAGAAAGACAGCAAGCCTTGATTGCAAAAGAACATGGTTTTAAACTTACAGGGCATTTGATGCAGCTTTATGGTGTTTGTGGTGATTGTAATAATCAAAAAGCAAAGGTAAAAATATAAATGTTTGATAATATTTTAGAGCAGCAAAGAATAGAAAAAGCTAAGGAATTAAAAAATTTAGGGATCAATCCTTATCCTCATTTTTTAGAAAAAGAAATGTCTTTAAAGACTTTTAAGGATAAATTTTCTTATATTTTAGAGCAAGTTGAAAAAAGGGATGAAAATATTAATGCTATTGTTGCAGGACGTTTGAAACTTTTGCGTATAGCTGGGAAATCGATTTTTGCAAACATTGAAGATGAGGATACAAATTTACAAATTTATTTTAGTAAAGATAGCGTAGGCGAAGAACTTTATACGATTTTAAAAAAGAATTTAGAGGTGGGTGATATTGTTTTGATTAAAGGTTTTCCTTTTGTAACTAAAACAGGTGAGTTTAGTTTGCATGCAAGTGAAGTAAAACTCGCTACAAAAGCTATTGTTCCTTTACCTGAAAAATATCATGGATTAACAGATATTGAGCAAAGATATCGCAAACGTTATGTTGATATGATAATGAATGCCGAAGTTAGAAAAGATTTTTTAGTGCGTTCTAAGGTGGTGAGTTTGATTCGTCATTTTTTTGAAAATAAAGGCTTTTTAGAAGTAGAAACTCCTATGATGCATCCGATTGCAGGTGGAGCAAACGCTAAGCCTTTTGTAACTTTTCATAATTCTTTAGGTGTAGAAAGATTTTTAAGAATTGCTCCAGAACTTTATCTTAAAAGACTTATAGTGGGTGGTTTTGAGGCGGTTTTTGAAATCAATCGTTGTTTTAGAAACGAAGGTATGGATTTAACTCATAATCCCGAATTTACAACTATAGAATTTTATTGGGCTTATCATAATTATAAAGATTTAATGGATTTAACTGAAGAACTTTTTGCTTTACTTTTGGATAAACTTAATTTGGGAAAAACAATAGAATTTGATGGAAAAATGATAGATTTTTCCAAACCTTTTGAAAGAATAACCTATAAAGATGCACTTTGTAAATATGGTGGTTTAGATGGGGATTTAATCGAAGATAAGGAAAAAATTCTTACTAAATTAAAAGCTGATGGTTTTGAAGCGAATGAAAAGCTTGAACTTGGACATTTACAAGCTGAACTTTTTGATAATTATGTGGAAGAAAAATTGATCAATCCTACTTTTGTGATCGATTTTCCTATTTCCATAAGTCCTTTATCAAGACGTAGTGATGAGGATTCTCAGATTGCTGAGAGATTTGAGCTGTTTATTTGCGGAAGAGAATTGGCAAATGGTTTTAATGAGCTTAATGATCCGCTTGATCAATATGAGAGATTTTTAAAACAAATTGAAGCTAAAAATGCAGGCGATGAAGAGGCTTGTGAAATGGATGAAGATTTTGTAAATGCTTTGGGTTATGGAATGCCTCCAACGGCAGGGCAAGGTATAGGCATAGATAGACTTGTTATGCTTTTGACAAATAAAAAATCTATTCGAGATGTGATATTGTTTCCTGCAATGCGTCCATTAAAATCAGAACTAAAGGAGAAAGAATGAGTTTAGAAATGTTTGATAAAGAAATTTTTGATTTGACAAACAAAGAGTTAGAGCGTCAATGTGAAGGTCTTGAAATGATAGCGAGTGAAAATTTCACTTTACCTGAAGTAATGGAAGTTATGGGAAGTATCTTGACAAACAAATACGCAGAAGGTTATCCAGGTAAAAGATATTATGGTGGTTGCGAATTTGTTGATGAGATTGAAACTTTAGCTATTGAAAGATGTAAAAAACTTTTTAATTGTAAATTTGCTAATGTTCAGCCTAATTCAGGTTCTCAAGCTAATCAAGGTGTTTATGCGGCTTTGATTAATCCAGGTGATAAAATTTTAGGAATGGATTTAAGTCATGGTGGACATTTGACTCATGGTGCAAAAGTAAGTTCTTCAGGTAAAATGTACGAAAGTTGTTTTTACGGCGTAGAACTTGATGGAAGAATTGATTATGAAAAAGTAAGAGAAATTGCTAAAAAAGAAAAACCAAAACTTATAGTTTGTGGAGCTAGTGCTTATGCAAGAGTGATTGATTTTGCTAAATTTAGAGAAATCGCTGATGAAGTAGGCGCCTATCTTTTTGCTGATATAGCACATATTGCAGGTCTTGTTGTGGCAGGTGAGCATCCAAGTCCTTTTCCACACGCTCATGTAGTAAGCTCAACTACGCATAAAACTTTGCGTGGCCCAAGAGGTGGTATTATTATGACAAATGATGAAGAGCTTGCTAAAAAAATTAATTCTGCCATTTTTCCAGGTATTCAAGGTGGTCCTTTGATGCATGTAATTGCTGCAAAAGCAGTAGGATTTAAATTTAATCTTAGCGATGAGTGGAAAGTTTATGCAAAACAAGTAAGAACCAATGCTCAAGTTTTAGCTAATGTTTTAATGGATAGAAAATTTAAACTTGTTAGCGATGGAACGGATAATCACCTTGTTTTAATGAGTTTTTTAGATCGTGAATTTAGTGGAAAAGATGCAGATTTAGCTCTTGGAAATGCAGGAATTACCGCAAATAAAAATACCGTTCCAGGAGAGATTAGAAGTCCTTTTATCACAAGTGGATTAAGACTTGGAACTCCAGCCCTTACTGCCAGAGGTTTTAAAGAAAAAGAAATGGAAATTGTGTCAAATTATATTGCAGATATTTTAGATGATATTAATAATGAAAAATTACAAAAGAATATTAAACAAGAATTAAAAAAACTTGCAAGTAATTTTATTATTTATGAAAGGGCTATGTTTTGATTTCACCAATGGATATGTCGCTAATTAAAATAATTGGCGATCATTATTATATAAGACGCGATAAAATTGTAAATAAAATTACACATAGAGGTCGCTTATTTTTTGATAAATTTGAAAGAGTTGATGCTCCTTTAAATTTAAATGTCATGAGAGAACACGCTGCTAAAAAAATTGTTGTCGCTCATGATTTAATAACAAAAGATAATAAAGTAGAAAATATTGTCTTTGATTATAATGGTTTTAATGCTGAAAGATTTTATCACCGTGCACAACTTATTTTAAGAGAAGAAGGTTTTATAAATTTCACAGCCTATAAAACTAAAACTCCAGGACATTTACATCTTTATATTCATAAAGGACATACGGCGTTAAACGAAGGTTATTCTTTAGCGTCTAAACTTTCAATGATGTTTGCAAGTAAAATGCCAGTAGAATGGAAGGTGTTTCCTAGTATGGATGTACCTAGGGAATTTAATATTTTAATATTGCCTTATGAGGTTTATCAAAAGGAACGAGGAAGTTCTTGGTCTAAGCATATGTAAGAAAGGACAAATTATGGAAAATCAAAAAAATGAATTTGATGATATTATTTTAGAAAAAAGTAATAAAAGTGAAAAAGTAAAAAAAATTCTTTTACGAGTTATTGCTTTAGTTATTTTGTTTTTAGCTATCATGATAGTTATGAAGCTTATTAATGGTAGTGGTGATGAAAATACGCAAAATCAAAGTGTATTGCCAAGTGAACCTATAGCAACTCAAGACAATAACAATGATACTTCTTTTGAAAGTATGCCAATTACAGATAATACTTCAGCAGAAGATCAATTTGAGGCATTAAGAAAACAATTTCAAGATGAACAAAATACAACTCAAAATACAACAACCTCTAGTTCAAATAACAATGATACTACAAATTTTGCTATGCCTGATCAAGAAGTTCCAGCAGAACCAATAGCAACTACTTCAGCAAATACCACTCCACAAGCAAGTGCTCCCAAACAAGAAGTAAAACAAACTGCAAAACCTAAGGAAGAAGCAAAACAAACAGCTGTAAAAAAAGAAAAAGAAAGCACAAAACAAACCCCTAAAAAAGAACAAAATGCAAATGATTTATTTAAAAATGTTGATGCTAAACCTGTGCATCCAAGTGGTTTAGCATCGGGTATTTATGTGCAAATTTTCTCAGTAAGTAATTTGGATCAAAAATCAAAAGAACTTGCTTCTGTAAAACAGAAAGGTTATGATTATAAACTTTATAAAACTACAGTTGGAGGTAAAGAAATTACCAAGGTTTTAATAGGACCATTTGAAAAGGCAGATATTGCAGCAGAACTTGCTAAAATCCGCAAGGATATTGCAAAAGATGCTTTTTCTTTTACTTTAAAATGAAATTTTTAGCAGTTATAGGCGATCCTATTTCTCACTCTAAATCGCCTAGAATGCATAATAATGCTATTAAAGCCTTAGGGCTTGATAGCATTTATACACGCTATCATTTAAGAAATGCTAACTGTTTAAGAGAAGATTTTTTTAAATTAGGACTTAGTGGAGCTAATATTACTTTGCCTTTTAAGGAAAAAGCTTTAGATATTGCTGATGTGAAGGATGATTTTGCTAGAAATATTGGCTCTGCAAATACTTTATGCTTAAAAGAAGATAAAATTTACGCTTATAATACTGATGCTTTAGGTTTTTTAGAAGCTATTAAGGATTTTGATAATATAAAAAAAGCTTTGATTTTGGGTGCTGGAGGTACAGCTTTGGCGCTTGCTTATGCATTAAAACAAAAAGGCGTAGAAGTGTATATAGCTAATCGTAGTAAAGAAAGATTTAAAGATTTTTTAGCTTATCCAACTTATCTTTATAAAAACTTGCAAGATTTTGACTTTGATTTGGTTATAAATTCAACTTCTGCTGGATTAAAAGATGAAAATTTACCTTGTGATAGAGAGCTTTTAGATAGAATTTTACCTAAAGCTAAATTTGCTTTTGAGGTAATTTATGGCAGAGAAACACCTTTTTATAGATTGTGTAAAGAGTATCATTTAAAAATTAAAGATGGACTTGATATGCTTTTATGGCAAGGGGTTTTTGCTTTTGAGCTTTTTTTTGAAATACGAGATAAAAGAGAGATGATAAAAAATGCAATGCAACAGGCATTGATTTTAAAGTAGAATGATAGTTATTTTTTTGTATAAGAAAATCTTATTTTTTGTGTGAGAAAGTTTAATTTTCTCACAAGTTTTATCATTCAAATATTTCTACCCCATCTTGATTTTTACTTTGATTATTTTGATTTGTTGAAGATGGATTTGTAGGAATATTTTGTGTAGGCGTGTTTTCAATTGTATTATTTTGATTAGAATTTGTTTGAGGTAAGCTTTCTTCAAAGGTAGCATCGCCATCAAAACTATTAAAACCACTGTTTGTATTAGGTATAGTTTTGCCTATGTCTGTTGCTTTTGGTAGATTGTTATAAAGTGTATTTAATGTATTTTTATAAAAAGCTAAAAAACTTTTATCAATTTCAAAAGCAGGTTGCTCTAAACCTTTATTAAGTTGAGTTGGTACGGTGGAGATAGTAGTTTTAAACATATTAACCCCATCATCATTTTTAATAGGATAGTTAAGCGCAACTAAAGAATCTAGTTTAGTACTACTTGAAAGATTGGTTGAATTTTGTGGATTGTGTGCATCTATAAAATCTATTTTACCTTTAAAATTTATACCTAAATTGGATTTTACATAATCTCCACTCATAAAATTGCTTGTTTTTTGTGCATTTTTTTCTTCCGTATAAATACTGATTGAACTTTTAAGAGTGTAGTCTGGATTAGTAGTAACTATTTTATAGCCTTTTAGTTGAGCGATGGTTTTGATCTGCTCTTCTAAATTTCGTTTTAAAAGATCAATTTCTTTTTCTATGCGAATTTTAAGCACTGAATTTTCAAAATAATCAGAATAATTGTTATTTTGTTCTATATTAATAGGCTCAAGAGCAATGCTTACTCCAGAATCAATAGGTTCAACCTTTGTTGGAACTTGGGGTTTAAAATTTGGCATAGAAACATTGACAAAATTACTGCTTGTACCCCCACAAGCTGCTAAAATTAACATACTACTAGCAAGTAAAATATATTTTTTCATTTTTTACCTTTATTTAATGTGTTTGTGTTAATTATAGCAAGTTAAAGTTTTTTTGTTATATTTTTATAAAAGAAAATTAGGAAAGATATATGGAATTTTGGCAGCATATTTATTCAAATTTTAATGTTATAGCTTTTAGCATCTTTGGTTTAAAGGTGCATTGGTATGGCATTATGTATGTTATAGCTTTGCTTTTGGCTTTGCTTTTGGCTAAATTTTTTGTAAGAAAATTTCAACTAGACATTAATGAAAAACATTTGGATAGTTATTTTATATGGGTTGAAATAGGGGTTATTTTAGGTGCAAGGCTTGGATATATTTTGATTTATGATGCAAATACTATGTATTATATTACTCATCCTTGGCAAATTTTTAATCCTTATATTAATGGTGAATTTGTAGGTATTCGAGGTATGAGTTATCATGGAGCAATTATAGGATTTTTGATAGCTACTTTATTGTTTTGTAAAAAATATAAAACAAATCCTTGGATTTTTCTTGATTTGGTTGCTTTAAGTGTTCCATTGGCTTATGTTTTTGGTCGTATAGGAAATTTTTTAAATCAAGAGCTTTTTGGTCGCATTACAAATGTGCCTTGGGGAATTTATGTTGATGGAGTATTGCGCCATCCATCGCAACTTTATGAAGCATTTTTAGAAGGTATTGTTGTTTTTATTATAGTTTATTTAGCAAGATTTAAGCAAAGCTTTCAAGGGGAATTGATTCTTGTGTATGCTGGTGCTTATTCATTGGCAAGATTTATATGTGAATTTTATCGCGAGCCTGATTTTGGTATAGGTTTTGTTTTATGGGGTATGAGTATAGGACAAATTTTAAGTTTTATAATGTTTATAACAGCTTTGTTAGTTTATATTTGTATAAAGTTTAAAAAAGTAAATATTTAATCTATCTTAAAGACTTTTGTAATATAATGAAATGGATTTTTTTAATTTCTTTTTACAAAGGAGTAAAGATGCGTGAGCTTATCGAAGGTTATTTGGGTAAGAGCATTGAGGGCAAAAAAAGTAAAATGCCTGCGAAATTAGACTTTATCCAAAGTGCTTCAGGGCTTTTTTTAGGTCTTTTTATGTGGGTGCATATGCTTTTTGTTTCTACAATTTTAGTCAGTGAGGATTTTTTTAATTCTGTAGTGCATTTTTTAGAATTAAAATTTGTTTACGATAATCCTGTTATGAGTTATCTTACTTCATTTTTAGCCGCCTGTGTTTTAGTGGTTTTTTTCGTTCATGCTTTACTTGCAATGAGAAAATTTCCTATTAATTACCGTCAGTATCAAATACTAAGAACACACAGTAAAAAAATGAATCACAGCGATACTTCGTTATGGTGGGTTCAAGCTTTTACAGGTTTTATTATGTTTTTCTTAGGTTCTGCTCATCTTATTTTTATTGTAACCAATGCAGATAAAATCAGCGGCGATATGTCAGGAGATAGGGTTGTAAGTCATTTTATGTGGCTTTTTTATGCTGTTCTTTTAGTCTGTGTTGAACTTCATGGAAGTATAGGGCTTTATAGACTTTGTGTTAAATGGGGTTGGTTTGAAGGAAAAAATGTAAAAGAAAGTCGCAAAAAGCTTAAAACTGCTAAATGGATAATCAGTATTTTCTTCCTAGTTTTAGGTGTGTTAAGTCTTGCAGCATTTATAAAAATAGGTTATGAAAACTACCAAAATCAAACCCAAACTACTGCGATGATAAAAAACTACAATGGAGCAAATTATGAATATACAATATAGTGATGCTTTAGTAATAGGCGGAGGATTAGCAGGTCTTAGAGCGGCTATTGAAGTAGCAAAGAGTGGTCAAAGTGTAACACTTTTAAGTATTTGTCCAGTGAAGCGTTCTCACTCTGCAGCGGTGCAAGGAGGTATGCAGGCAAGTTTAGCAAATGGGGCAAAAGGTGAGGGTGATAATGAAGATCTTCACTTTGCAGATACAGTAAAAGGAAGTGATTGGGGCTGTGATCAAGAAGTAGCAAGAATGTTTGCTCAAACTGCGCCAAAAGCAGTGCGTGAGCTTGCGGCTTGGGGTGTGCCTTGGACTAGAGTTACTAAAGGTCCAAGAACTGTTGTAATCAATGCACAAAAAACTGTGATTGAAGAAAAAGAAGAAGCGCACGGGCTTATTAATGCTAGAGATTTTGGTGGAACTAAAAAATGGAGAACTTGCTATATCGCAGATGCAACAGGGCATTGTATGCTTTATGGTGTAGCAAATGAAGCCATTAAGCACCAAGTAAAGATCATCGATAGAATGGAAGCGGTAAGAATCATCCATGATGGTAAAAAATGCTTAGGTGTAATTGCTAGAGATTTAACTAATGGACAACTCATTGCTTATATTGCAAGAGGAACCATGATAGCAACAGGGGGCTATGGTAGAATTTATAAACAAACTACAAATGCGGTAATTTGCGAAGGAACGGGTGCAGCCATCGCTCTTGAAACAGGGCTTTGCAGACTTTCAAATATGGAAGCAGTGCAATTTCATCCAACTCCTATTGTGCCAAGCGGTATTTTGCTTACTGAGGGCTGTCGTGGTGATGGTGGAATTTTACGCGATGTGGATGGATATCGTTTTATGCCTGATTATGAACCAGAGAAAAAAGAACTTGCAAGCCGTGATGTGGTAAGTCGTAGAATGATGGAACATATTCGTAAAGGCAAAGGTGTAAAAAGCCCTTATGGGGATCATTTATGGCTTGATATTTCTATACTTGGAAGAGCTCATGTGGAAAAAAATCTCCGCGATGTACAAGATATTTGTAAAACTTTTAATGGTATTGATCCAGCAGATGAGGGTCCAAAAGGTTGGGCGCCAGTTCTTCCAATGCAGCATTATTCTATGGGTGGAATTAGAACTAAACCAACGGGTGAAAGTCAATGGTTAAACGGACTTTTTGCTTGTGGAGAAGCAGCTTGCTGGGATATGCACGGATTTAATCGTTTAGGTGGAAATTCATGTGCTGAAACTGTTGTAGCAGGTATGATAGTGGGAGATTATTTTGCAGATTATTGTAAAAATAATGGTGAAGTAATTGACACAAATGTAGTAAAAGACTTCTTAACTAAAGAGTATCAATATTTAAAATCTTTAGTAGATAAAGAAGGTAAACATAATGTTTTTGAAATCAAAAACAGAATGAAAGAAATCATGTGGGATAAGGTGGCCATCTTTAGAACAGGTGAAGGTTTGAAAGAAGCAGTAGATGAACTTGAAAAACTTTATAAAGATTCTCAAGACGTTAAAGTACATTGTAAAGAACTTGATTGTGCAAATCCAGAGCTTGAAGAAGCGTATAGAGTGCCAAGAATGTTAAAAATAGCACTTTGCGTAGCTTATGGAGCGCTTTTAAGAACAGAAAGTCGTGGGGCGCATTATAGGGAAGATTATCCAAAAAGAGATGATTTAAATTGGATGAAAAGAACCAATACTTTTTGGGTAGAAGGCGAAACCTTACCACGCATAGAATACGAAGAGCTTGATATTATGAAAATGGAAATTCCACCAGCATTTCGTGGATACGGTGCTAAAGGAAATATTATAGAAAATCCTTTAAGTGAAAAACGCCAAGCTGAAGTGGATGCTATCCGTGAAAAAATGGAAGCTGAAGGCAAAGGTCGTTATGAAATTCAAAACGCCTTAATGCCTTATGAATTGCAAGCTAAATATAAAGCACCAAACCAAAGAATAGGAGTTGATTATGAGTAGAAAATTGACAATAAAGGCATTTAAATACAATCCTTTAAGCAAAATTTCTAAACCACATTTTGTGACTTATGAGCTTGAAGAAACTCCTTTTATGACGGTTTTTGTATGTTTGACTTTGATCCGTGAAAAAATGGATGCAGATCTGAGTTTTGACTTTGTTTGTCGTGCAGGGATTTGCGGATCTTGTGCAATGATGATTAATGGAGTGCCAAAACTTGCTTGTAAAACTTTGACTAAAGATTATCCTGATGGAGTGATAGAGCTTATGCCTATGCCTGCATTTAGGCATATTAAAGATTTAAGCGTGAATACAGGCGAGTGGTTTGAAGACATGTGTAAGCGTGTTGAAAGCTGGGTGCATAATGAAAAAGAAACTGATATTTCTAAACTTGAAGAACGCATTGAGCCAGAAGTTGCGGATGAAACTTTTGAACTTGATCGTTGTATAGAGTGTGGAATTTGTGTAGCTTCTTGTGCAACTAAACTTATGCGCCCAAATTTCATAGCTGCTACAGGGCTTTTAAGAACAGCTAGATATTTACAAGATCCGCATGACCATAGAAGTGTGGAAGATTTTTATGAATTAGTGGGCGATGATGATGGTGTTTTTGGTTGTATGTCATTGCTTGCTTGTGAAGATAATTGCCCTAAAGAATTACCTTTGCAAAGTAAAATTGCTTACATGAGAAGACAACTTGTCGCTCAAAGAAATAAATAAATCTTTCCCCTTTTTAAGGGGAAGATTATGAAAGAATTATTCCAAAAAATTTGGCAAAATGAACTCCAATTTTTAAATTTTGATGCTAAATTTCAAGATAAAAACAAACTTGATACGGCCGAGTGTGCGATTATTTTAAGTGTCAATAAAGACAATTATGAAAGATATTTTCTCTTAAAAGAATTTCAAGAGCTTTGCAAAAAAATTGATTTAAGAGTGGATATTTTTAGTATACAAAATGCTCAAATTTGTATTTTAAATCTTTTTAAATCAGGTTTTATTTCAAAGCAAGATTTACTTAAGGCTCTAAAAATTTTAGAAAAAATTTCGAAAAATACCGAAATATTTGATTTTATTTCACAAGAAAAAGTTCAAAGTATAGATCAAAAAGCTTTATTTCAAAATGATTTTAAAGAATTAAACACCATTAATTTAGAGCTTCAAAAGCTAAGTTTTGATGAAAATTTAAAATCAAGACTTCAAAAAACTTTGGAAAAATTTCAAAATTTAGAGTTTAATATAGCCATCACTGGCGTGATGAATGCAGGAAAATCAAGTCTTTTAAATGCTCTTTTAAAAGAAGATTTTTTAGGGGTTTCAAACATACCTGAAACAGCTAATTTAACAGTATTAAGCTATGGTAAGAGTGAAGAAGCAAAGATATATTTTTGGGATAAGAAAGAATGGCAAAATATACTTGAAAGTTCGCACTTTAATGCAGATTTAAAAGAATTTATTGACAAGCTGGATAAGAGTGTAAATATAGAGGATTTTATCAAAGATAAACCTTTAATACAAAATATCGCACTTTGTGAGCTTAAAAATTTTAGTTCAGCTAAAAATAAAATTTCAGCTTTAATTAAAAAAATAGAAATTAAAAGTCATTTAGATTTTTTAAAAAATAATATTTCCATAGTTGATACTCCAGGACTTGATGATGTTGTAGTTCAAAGAGAAATTGTTACAAATGAGTATCTTAAAGAAAGTGATTTTTTAATTCATTTAATGAATGCTTCTCAAAGCTTAACTCAAAAAGATGCAGACTTTTTGGTGCATTGTCTTTTAAACTCAAGGCTGAGTAAGTTTTTAATTGTTTTAACTAAAGCGGATTTGTTAAGCAAAAAGGATTTAGAAGAAGTCATTGTTTATACCAAGGAAAGCTTAAAATCAAGACTTGTGGATTTAGATGAAAATTTAGTGGAAAAGATTGATTTTTTATGTGTGAGCGCTAAAATGGCAAGTGATTTTTATAAAGGTTTAGCATCTAATGAAAGCTTGCAAAAAAGTGGTATGCAAGAAGTTGAAAACTATCTTTTTAACGAGCTTTATGCAGGAGAAAAAAGTAAGATTGCCTTAAGAGCTTACAAAAAAGAATTGCATTTAGAGCTTAAAAATATTCTAAGCGAATATGAAATGCAAAATCGTCTTATTAAGGAGAATAAACAAGGTGTAAGTGAAGAAAATCAAAAGCTTTTACTTGAACTTCAAAAGCAAAACACCTTATTAAAAGAAGCACAAGATGAAATTTCAAATTCCATTGCAAAACTTAAAAATATAGATAGTGGCATAGATAATCTTGTTTTACTTTTGGCTAAAAAATTAAAAGAACGCTTGATAGATGAGTTTAAATATTTGAAAAATAATGCACAAAAGCTTAATCTTTCTCGTATTTTAAATATAGTTGATATTACCACAAAAGATGGAATTAATGATATTTTAAGAGAAATTAAATTTGAAAATATTAAAAAAATCGAGGAGCTTAAAACAAATTTATCTTTAAAATATGATTTTTTAAAAGATGATTTTGACAATGGTTTTGAAGGTTTTAAAGATGGAATTTCAAAAAATATAGATAGTATTTTTCAAAGCGAAAAATTTGCACTTTTAAGATTGAAAATTGAAAAATTAAGCAATCTAAAATCAGATTTATATGAGCTTGAAACGAATTTAGATACGGTTATTTTTGATACTTTTAAAGAATTTAAAATGAGCGAAATTTTAAATTCTTTAAATATCAATGGAGTATTTTTTGAGTTTTTAAATGATAAATTAAAACATTATGAAAAAAATCAAAAATCAAAATTAGAAAGTCTTGAAAAAGTTTTACAGAGTCTGAAAAATCAAGATATTAATATTTTAAATTCTTTTGAAGAAAATTTAGAAAAAATTGAAAAATTAAAACAACTTGAAATGGGGCTTTTAAATGCAGATTAATCTTTTAAACGATTTTATAAAAGCCTATGAAAATACTTATAGTGTGAGTTTTGATGATAGCTTTAAAGGGCGTATTCAAAAGCTTTGTAAGGAACTTAACGAGCCTTTTATGCACGCAAGTTATGCTTTAGAAAATGAATTAAAAGAGCTTGTGTTTTCTTTAGATAAGAATGTTAATATCGCTATTATAGGACAGTTTTCAAGTGGTAAATCAAGTTTGCTAAATTTGATCTTAGGGTGTGATTGTTTGCCTACGGGTGTTGTTCCTGTTACTTTTAAACCTACTTTTTTACGCTATGCAAAAGAATATTTTTTAAGAGTAGAATTTGAAGATGGAAGTGATATTATCACAAATATAGAAAAATTAGCCTTTTATACGGATCAAAGAAATGAAGTAAAACAAGCAAAAAGTTTGCATATTTTTGCACCCATTCCTTTACTTGAAAAAATTACTCTTGTAGATACTCCAGGTTTAAATGCAAATGAAAATGATACTTTAACAACTCTTGATGAGCTTAAAAATATTCATGGGGCGATTTGGTTAAGTTTGATTGATAATGCAGGTAAAAAAAGCGAAGAAGATGCCATAAAAGCAAATTTAGAACTTTTAGGAGAAAATAGCATTTGTGTATTAAATCAAAAAGATAAATTAAACACAGAAGAGCTAGATAATGTTTTAAATTATGCAAAAAGTGTATTTTTAAAATATTTTGATAAGCTTATTGCCATTTCTTGTAAAGAAGCTAAAGATGAGCAAAACTATGAAAAATCTAATTTTCAATCTTTGCTTGATTTTTTAACTCAGCTAGATACAACAGCTTTAAAAGAAAAATTTGTTAAAAGAAAAATTTTAAATTTATGCGAAATTTTAGAAGATGAAAACCAACTTTTTGTAGGTATTTTTGATCGTTTATTAAATCAATTTCAAAGTTATGAAAAGCATTTACTTTTAGCGTATGAAAATTTTTTAAAAGAGATTGAAATTTTAAACCATCAGATTTTAGAACAGCTTAAAAGCATTAGCGAAAGAATTTCTAGTGAAATTTTTGCAAGTGTTAAGGAAAAAGATGCTTATTTTTACAAAGAAAGCAAAGGATTTTTAAAGAAAGATTTATACACAAGATATGATTATAAAGCGCCTTATATTTCAAGCGATGATGCTTTTTTGGCGATGTTTTATAATAGTGATGTGATGAGTAAAGAGTTTAAAAAAATCAAAAATGAACTTTATAAATCTTTTGAAGAAATCAAGATGAAATTAAAAGACTTTATAAACATACTTGAGAGAGAAATTTTGCTTTTTAAAGCAGAATTTTCAAATATACAAAAAGATCACATTTTCCAAAGTGATAAAAATTTTAGTGAATTAAGAGCTTTTTGCAATGCAAGTGATGAGTACTTTTTGAAAGATTTTAAGGAGCTTTTATTTAAAAGTATTTTAGAGCTTGATTTATTTTTTGAAAAATTAAATCTTAAGGCTTTTGCAAATTATGAAAATGCTACGAAACTAAGCCTTGCATTTTTTAGTCGTAAAATCAATGAAAGTCGTGTTCTTTATGAGCTTGATAGTTCTGAATTCGTACTTTTTTATCCTAAAAAAAGCGAAATTTATGAAAGAGTTTTAAATGAATTAAATGTTTATGAGTTTGAAACTTTGCTTATTAATAAGCCTATTTTGACAAAAATTGCAAAAAATTTTTTAGAACAAAGTCAAAATTTAATCCAAGAAAAAAATAAATTTTTAGATCTTAAAAAAGCAGAACTTCAAAAAAGAAGAGCACAGATTTTAAATGTTAGAGAAAGTATAAAGGAAGATTAATGAGAATATTTTTAACTTTATTTTTATTTTTTAATTCATTATTTGCATTAAGTGAACTAGAAGAGGGTTTAAAACTTTACGAGGCAAATAAATTTGATAAAGCTTATGAAATTTTTAAAAGTCTTTGTGAAAAAGATATTTCTAAAGCTTGTTTTTCTTTAGCTTTTATGCATGAAAGTGCTAGGGGTGTGAGTAAGGATTTAAATCAAGCTTATAAATTTTATGATAAAGCTTGTAAATTGGGTTTAGCAAATGCGTGTTCTAATATGGCTTTGCTTTTGCAAAATCAAGGTTATAAAAATGAAGCTCTTTTGGCTTTTAATAAAGCTTGCACTTTAGGAGAATCGTTAAGTTGTAATAATATAGCTTTATTTTATGAAAAAGAAAAAGATGGACAAATGGCCTCAAGTTTTTATAAAAGATCTTGTGACTTAAAAAATGCAAGAGCTTGTTATCAGTTAGGATCTTTATATGATAAAGGAGAACTTGTTAAAGCAAGTGTAAAATCTGCTCTTGCTTTTTATTCTAAATCTTGCACTTTAGGTTTTGGTGAGGCTTGTTATTTGCTAGGACGCTATAATCAATTAGAAAAACAAGATCTAACAAAGGCAAAAAGATATTTTGGAATGGCTTGCGATCAAAAACATCAAGAAGCTTGCGCAGCTTATAAAGAACTTAATTCTAAAGATATAGAGCTTTATTAAAAGTTCTATTTTCATTACTTTCAAAGATATACTTAAATAAAATTAAGAATAACACAAAATTTATCGCTTTTTAAAGTTAAATTTATATTAATAGGACTAATATAGTCTTGTTTAAATTATTATCAAGGAGAAGTAATGCAAGACAATATTATTGATCGCAGAAGCTTTTTTAAACTAGGGCTTCTAGGTGGTTCTGTAGTAGCAGCTAGCACTATAGGTGGCGGTGCTGTTTTAAAGGCAGCAGAACTTACGCATTCGCATCAAGCTTCACAAGGGAAATCAAATAAAGTTAGAGGTAGAATGTTTTTTCAAACTCAAACTGAATTTGATACCTTAAGTGCAGCCTGTGAAAGAATTTATCCTAAAGATGAGCAAGGAGAAGGAGCTATAGGTTTAGGCGTGCCTTATTTTATCGATAATCAGCTAGCTAGTGCTTATGGTTATAATGATAGAGAATATATGCAAGGGCCTTTCATGGAGGGTAAAGCTGAACAAGGCTATCAAACTCCTATGCAACGCAAAGATATTTTTTTAGAAGGCGTGCATGCTCTTGAAGAAAATGCTCAAAAGCGTTATAAAAAATCTTTTTCTTTGCTTAAAGGTGGAGATCAGGATAAAATTTTAAGCGATTTTGAAAAAGGAAAAATTCAAACTACAGGTTTTAAATCTTCTTATTTTTTCACACTTTTAAGAGATATGACAGTAGCTGGAGTTTTAGCTGATCCAATTTATGGCGGAAATGATAATAAAAATGGTTGGAGAATGATGCAATATCCAGGCGCACAAATGAGCTATGTGGATAAAATTGCAAGTGATGAATTTTTTAACATTGAACCTATGGGTTTAGCAGATATGGAGAGTTAAAATGGCTGAAGTATTAAAAAAAGTAGATGTGGTAACAGTTGGAGCAGGATGGACTGGAGGTATAGTGGCTGCAGAGCTTACTAAAGCAGGTTTAAATGTACTTAGTTTAGAACGCGGACATATGCAAAGTACTGAAAATTTTAATTTTATCCATGATGAGTGGAGATATGGGATTAATTATGGTTTGATGCAAGATTGCTCGAAAGACACTGTGACTTTTCGCCATGATCCTAGTGGTTTAGCCTTGCCTTATCGTAAAATGGGTTCGTTTTTATTGGGTAATAATGTTGGCGGTGCAGGGGTGCATTGGAATGGTTGGACTTTTAGGTTTATGCCTTATGACTTTGAAATTCAAACCCTAAGCAAACAAAGATATGGTAATAAATTAGGTAATGATTATACCTTGCAAGATTGGGGTGTGACTTATAAGGATATGGAGCCTTATTATGATAAATTTGAAAAAACCTGTGGGGTATCAGGTGAGCCAAATCCTTTAGCAGAAAAAATGGGAGCTTTTAGATCTAGTCCTTATCCACAAGAACCTCTTGAAAATACTAAAATGCTTAAACGATTTGAAAGTGCAGCAAAAAGTTCAAATTTACACACTTATCGTTTGCCAGCTTCAAATTCTAAAGGTGGCTATACAAACCCTGATGGTCAAGATTTAGCTCCTTGTCAATACTGTGCGTATTGTGAACGCTTTGGTTGTGAGTATGGCGCAAAAGCAAGTCCTTTAAACACAGTAATTCCAAAGGCTATGAGCACAGGTAAATACACCATACGCACTTATAGCAATGTAACGCAAATTCTTAAAAAAGACGGAAAAGTAACAGGGGTAAAATTTGTCGATACTAGAACGATGAAAGAGTATATCCAGCCTGCTGATATAGTTGTGCTTACAAGTTATATGTTTAACAATGCTAAGCTTTTAATGGTAAGCAACATAGGTGAGCAATACGATCCAAAAACAGGTAAAGGAACTTTAGGTAGAAATTATTGTTACCAAATGAATATGGGTACAACAGCTTTCTTTGATGAGCAATTTAACACCTTCATGGGTTCAGGTGCTTTAGGAACTACGAGTGATGATTTTAACGGAGATAATTTTGATCATTCTAAGGAAAAATTCCTTCATGGAGCTATGATTTATAGCGTTCAGCTTGGAACTCGCCCTATACAATCAGCCCCACTTCCAGCAGGAGCTCCAACTTGGGGTGCTGAATTTAAAAAAGCATTAAACTATAATTTCACAAGAGCTATTACCGTAGCAGGACAAGGTGCTTCTTTGCCTCATAAGAATAATTATTTAAGTCTTGATCCAACTTATAAAGATGCTTTTGGTATGCCACTTTTACGCTTAACTTATAATTTCACCGATCAAGATAGAGCTTTGCATAAATTTATCACAGATAAAACAGCTGAGGTAGCAAAAAGAATGCAAGGAGTAAAATCAATTAAAAAAGGCGCTTATCTTAAGGATTATAGCGTTGTACCTTATCAATCTACTCATAACACAGGTGGAACAACCATGGGCGCAGATAGAGAAACTAGTGTGGTTAATACTTATTTACAACACTGGGATGCGGATAATCTTTTTGTTGTAGGAGCAGGAAATTTCCAACACAATAGTGGATATAATCCAACTGATACTGTGGGAGCTTTGGCTTATCGCTGTGCTGAAGGTATTTTAAAATATCATAAAAGTGGAAAAAGCTTAGCTTGATAATAACTTGAGAGTTTTTGAAAACTCTCAAGATTATAAATTTTTAATTTTCTTCCGATATAGTATATAATATCAAGGAAGGCGAAAATGATTAATGGTACAAATTCTTATTCAAACTATAATTATACAAAAAGGCAAATGTAGTCTGCTCTTGGTGGTTGGAATCCAAGATTATTTTAATAAAATATCATAAAAAAAGGGTTTTCTATGGTAAATTTTGATACTCAATATACAAATATCAATTATCTAAATAATAACACAAGCAATAAAAAAGCTGTGCTTAAAAATGATGATGATGCTTATTATGAATCCATAATAAAAAAATTTGGAGATCTTGAAAAATTTAAAGAAGAAAATGGCTATAATGGATCTGCTGATGTAAAAGAAGTAGAAAACTCTTTATATAAAAGATATATGGAAGATAAACTAAGCAAGGATGAAATAAAAATACTTAATAAATTTGGCACAGACTATCTTACAGAAGGCGTAGATTTGTCCGCACTTCATAGACGAAAAGTTGATCTTTTAAAAACTCTTACAAGTATGAATGAATTTGAGAAAATATGGGGTGCTGAAAGGGCACAAAGGGAAAAACAATTTTTTAATGAACTTGGTAAGCCACTTACTCAAGAAGATATAGATAGGTTCTTAACTAATAAAAACAATCAAAAAGAAGACAAAGAAACTTTCAAACCTATACAAGCAGAAAGTAAAAACAAAGAAACTTACAAAGATGATAGTAAAATGAATGAGCTTGTAAAAAAACTATTAGAAGGTAAATTTAGCACTAGTAAAGAATTAGAACTTCTTTTTGGTGTGAAATTTAGTGATGATGCAGGAGAATTTAACAAAATCCTTTCTTTAAATTCTGCACCAAAAAGTATAGATATTAAGGCTTGAAAATGCAAAAATTTAAATTATAAAAAGGATAAAAAATGTTAAATATCTTAACATATAAATTCAAGCCATCATTTTCATAAGGAAATTTTTTATTTAAATTAAGAATTTTAAGATGCGATGTTGAATTTAATGTCGTTATTTTGTGAGTTTTGTTGATAAGTTTTGGCTATGAAATTTTTAAAATCTTTATCAAAATTTGAATTTTTATCGTTGTTTTTTGAATCTTTATCTGTTTTTTCTAAGCTATTTTCTGAATTTTTGTCATCTTTTTCTTTATTTTCTTCTTCTTTTTCTTTGGCTTCCTCGGCTTTAAGCTTCATTGCTTCAGCTCTTGCTTCAAATTCCATTTTTGCAGCATTTGCTGCAACTTTATAGTCTTGTGGGCTAGGATCAGCAGGAGCCATAGCTGCTGCTGCGATTTGTCTTGCATTGGCTATAGTTTCTTCTGGTGTGTTTCCTTTTTGCATGCTGATAGGAACTTCACCCGCTGTAGCATACATTTGATTATCAGCGCCTCTTGTGTAAGTAAAACTTGCGGCACCTGCTAAGCCACCGCCCGCTGCTTGATGTGCAGCTTCATGAGCCTTTACATTTCTATCGATACTTTGGAGTTCGCGAACTTGAGCTACTTCTTTTTGGCTTAGCTCTACGCCATTAACCATTTGGGTTTGTTCGCCATTTTTTTCTTTGTCATCTTTATTTTCACTAAGATTTTTTTCATCTTTTTGAGTGGAATCAGATTGATTTGTTTTATCAAAAGAAGGTTTGCTAGAGTAGTAATCATAAGAGTTATAACTTGAACTAATTTGCATTTATCCTCCTTTTTGTTTTTTAAATTTTAGGAATTTTAACGCATTTTGACTTAAAAATTTGATAAATTTTGTAAAATAATCATAAATACAATTTCAAAGGAATGTAATGATTTATGAAAATGATTTGATTTATATAGAGAAAGAGGAGGCTCAAGTGCCTTGGCTTAAAATTTTTACTAAAGAAATTTATAAAGAATTTAGCGATTGTCCTTTAGAGTTGCAAAAGGAACTTTTTGAAAAAATTTTAATTTGTGAAAAGGCTATGATAGAATTTTACAAACCTGAAAAAATCAATATCGCCTCTTTTGCAAATTATGTGCCAAGGGTGCATTTTCATGTTATGGCAAGATTTAAAGAAGATGCGTTTTTTCCTGAGTGTATGTGGGGAAAACAGCAAAGAGAAGCAATAAAGCTTGATTTGCCTAAATTTGAAGAATTTGTAAAATTTTTAAATAGTAAAATTTTTTAATTTTTATTAATGATTTGTTATGTTTTATCTAATAAAATTTTTATATTGAAAATTACTATAAAAAAGGAAAAAAATGAAAAAAGTTTTATTGAGTTCATTGGTTGCGGTGTCTTTGTTAAGCACAGGTTTGTTTGCTAAAGAATATACTTTAGATAAAGCACATACAGATGTAGGTTTTAAAATCAAACATTTACAAATTAGCAATGTAAAAGGAAATTTCAAAGATTATTCTGCGGTGATTGATTTTGATCCTGCGAGTGCTGAATTTAAAAAGCTTGATGCAACTATAAAAATCGCATCTGTAAATACAGAAAATCAAACAAGAGATAATCACTTACAACAAGATGATTTTTTCAAAGCAAAAAAATATCCTGATATGACTTTTACAATGAAAAAATATGAAAAAATCGATAATGAAAAAGGCAAAATGACAGGAACTTTAACTATAGCTGGAGTTTCTAAAGATATCGTTTTAGATGCTGAAATCGGCGGTGTAGCTAAAGGCAAAGATGGAAAAGAAAAAATAGGATTTTCTTTAAATGGAAAAATCAAACGCTCTGATTTTAAATTTGCAACAAGTACTTCAACTATTACTTTAAGTGATGATATTAATTTAAATATCGAAGTTGAAGCAAACGAAAAATAATTTTTTAGTCTAAGAGTCTTGCTCTTAGACTTTGTAAATTTTTATCCAAATTTTCTTCACTTTCTTGCCAAATCAATTTAAAATCCGGTTTAAAATTTTCATTTTCTAAATTAAATTCCGTGTTTTTCAAGGTGGATTCTAAAAAAGCAAGATGATTTAAAGCTTGATTTTTATCATTAAAAATTAAAATAAAATCATTTTCTACGATAAAAATTTTTGCTCTAAAGCGTTTTAAAATTTTTGCAATTTGTTTTAAAATGAGTTTGGTATAGCTTTCTTTGGTATCTTTTAGTTCATTAAAATGAAGCAAGGCAATGATATAGTTGTTTTTTCCTTTTGTAAAGCGTGTAAGGCTTTTTTCATTGGGTAGCTTTGTTAAGGTGTCAAAAAAAGCTAACCTATAAGCGTAATTTAAAAGATAAAGACAAAAAACCAAGCTTGCAAATTCAAAATATCTTATTCCTGCTCCTTCTTGGAATAAAAATTGAAAATACGCAGTAAAAAATGCGATAAGAAGATAATATTCTTTAGTTTTAAAGGTTTTGATAAAAATGAGTATTAAGCCGACTAAAAAAAATAAAAATCCTAATTCACTCACAGGTTTAAAAAAATCTAATGCAATAAAATGAAATTCTAAACTAGCGCTATTAAAAGTAGTATTTCTAGGTAAAATGATACTTAAAATGCCTATAAAAATAAGGGTTGTAATTGAAGCAATATTTTTTTTATTTAAAATTAAAGCATGGTGTTTTCCAAGGCAAAATAGGGTAAAAACCATAGGTAAAAACAAGGCGACAAATAAATTAGCTTGAAAAAAACTTGTATAAAAATAAGGTAACTTGGCTCCTAATAATACTAAAGTCAAAAAGAAAATTTTTGAATTTTTAAAGTAAAAGGATAACACAAGTGCTGAAATTTCAAAAATAAAGCTCAATGATATTAAAAAATCTAATAAAAACATTTCAAATCCTTGATTTTAATAAAAGTGATAATTGTATAGAAAAAAGCTTAAAAGCGGGTTTTATTTAAATTTAGCAATTTCATCTTGTATGGTTTGTTCTATATGAAGTAATTCTTCATGAGTTTTTTTGCTATTTTCTAAAAGTTCATCAAATTTAAAGCCAAGCATAACAATACGATATAAATTGGGTTTATATTTTCTCCAATTATATAAAGTGCTAACATCAATGTCTAGTTCATATGCCATATCACGCTTGCTCTTTTTTGTCATTTTTTACCTTAAAAATTTAGCCTTTAAAAAATTTTACATTAAAATTTCTTTATTAAAAACACTTGAAATATTCAATCTTTTATATAAAATATATTTAATATTTCAATATTAATTAAGTTATAGTATGGAATAATAGTTTTTATAAAATTTTTATTTAAGGAGAATTACATGGAAGGTGCAAGTGGCGGGTCTATTTTTGTAACAATATTATTGTTTGTATTATACATGTTGCCCGCTATTATTGGTTTGAGCAGAAAGCATTCTAATTGGCTGATAATTTCTTTGCTAAATTTGTTTTTTGGTTGGACTATTATTGTTTGGCTTGTTTGTTTAATATGGTCTTTTACGGGAAGTTTTAAGCAAACTATTATTATTAAAGAAAAAAATGAGAAATAGGAGAAAAAATGACAAAATTTTTAAGCATTTGTAGTTTAATTGCGATGTTGTTAAGTGGTTGTGGAAGTGATTTTCCTGGACAACCTAGCGATGTGGCTAGAGTTCAGCAAAACAAATATCCAAATGGAAATTTAAAAGAAGAAATTCCCTATAATAAAGATTCAAGAATACATGGGTTAAAAAGAGCTTTTTATGACAATGGTCAGCTAAGAGCTGAAGAAAATTATAAAAATGGAAAAAAAGATGGAATTAGCAGGGAATATTCTAGAAATGGGCAATTACTTGAGGAGGTTCATTTTAAAGATAATCGCGGATATGGTGATTTTGCAAGCTATTATGAGAATGGAAATATGAGAGCAAAGGGAAAACTACTTGGCTATAATGAAGATGGTATGCCAGAATTTGAAGGTAATTACAAGGAATATTATGAAAATGGAACTTTAATGTGTGATTATAATTTTGATAATAAAGGTAAATTTGATGGAGTGCAAAAGCGTTATGATGAAAATGGCGCCTTAGAAGACGAAGAGAATTATAAAAATGGACTTAAAAATGGAGTCTTTAGAGAATATAAAAAAGGGGAGATTGTAAGAGAAGAAGAATATAGAAATGGTATTTTAGTAGCAAAACCTAAAAATTAGAGGAGTTTAGATATGTTTAAAAAAGTAATTTTATTTTTCTTAATGGGGTTTGCCTTGCTTCAGGCCAACTCATTAGACAAATGTGATAATACGGCAGTTGTTTCAAATCTTAAAGAAAAAATTCCTAGTGAAATTTTTAAAAATCTTTATGAATTATCCGGACTTAAAGCCCAAGGGATTGATTATGAAGATTATGTAAAAGGCCTCAAAGAAATGGCTAAACATGATGGAATGGTAAATTACACTGATATGATCGAAATTAATTCCATTTCAAATTTTGATCTTAATTTTGATTCTTGTATGGCTACGATTAATGCTGTCTTAAAAGGGGAACAGAGAAAAGGTCTTTGGAGTGTTGTTTATAAGGTTTCTAACATAAATCAAGTGAAAATTACAGATATAACTTATATCAATGGAGATTTCCAATAATATTTTTATTAAAGTAAGTCAATAGAATTAATTTCATGACTTACTAATATTTTATACTCAATTAATTTCAAGTCTTTTTTTGATACAATTTCTTAAAAATTTTTATAAGTAAAAAATTTAAGGAAAATCATGGTTGAAGTAAAAAATCTTACTATGCGTTTTGCAAATCAGCTTTTATTTGAAAATGTTAATTTAAAGCTTGTTAGAGGACAAAGATATGGACTTATCGGTGCTAATGGTGCGGGAAAATCGACTTTTTTAAAAATTCTTTCAGGAGAAATTGAGTCAAGTAGTGGTGAAATAGTATTTGATGAAGGCTTGAAAATCGCAGTTTTAGGACAGGATCAATTTGCTTTTGAAAACTACACCATCAAAGATGCAGTGATGTGTGCAAATAAGCGTTTATATGAGGCCTTAAAAGAAAAAGAAAAGCTTTATATGAGCGAGGAATTTACTGATGAGATCAATGAGCGTTTAGGTGAGCTTGAGATAATAACGGCTGAAGAAGATCCAAATTATGATTGTGAAACACGTTGTGAAAAAATTTTAAGTTCTTTAAAGATTAAAGATTTTGATGCTTTAATGAGCACCTTACAAAGTGCGGATAAATTTAAAGTCTTACTGGCTCAAGTTTTATTTTTGGGTGCGGATGTGCTTTTTTTAGATGAGCCTACAAATAATCTTGATTTAGAGGCGATTTCTTGGCTTGAAAATGAACTTTTAAGACATGAAGGGACTTTGGTTGTCATCTCTCATGATAGGCATTTTTTAAATAAAATTTGCACAAGAATTTTGGATGTGGATTTTAAACAAATTCGTGATTTTGCGGGAAATTACGATGATTGGTATATGGCTTCAACGCTTTTGGCAAAACAAGCTGAGCTTAAACGCGATAAAACCTTGAAAGAAAGAGAAGAATTAGAAAATTTCATTCGCCGTTTTAGTGCGAATGCTTCTAAGGCAAAACAAGCCACAAGCCGCGCTAAGGCACTTGAAAAACTAGAGCTTGAAGAGATTAAAATTTCAAGCCGTAGAGATCCTAGCATAGTTTTTAGAACCAATCGTGAAATAGGTAATGAAGTTTTAGAATTTAAAGGTATAGGCAAGGCTTATGATAAACAACTATTTTCAAATTTGGAGCTAAAAATAGAAAAAAATGATAAAATCGCTTTGATTGGGGCAAATGGTGTGGGCAAAAGTACTTTGGCAAAAATCATCGCCCATGCTATAAGTCCAGATAGTGGATTTATACATCTTGGGGCAACTATAGAGCTTGGATATTTTCCTCAAGATACAAGTAATTTAATTTGTGAAAATTTGAAACTTTACGAATGGCTTATGAGTGAAAAATTTAAAGATCTAGATGAAATCCGTAAGTGTTTAGGTAGAATGCTTTTTAGTGGCAGTGATCAAGAAAAGATGGCAGCAAGTTTAAGTGGGGGTGAAAAACATCGTTTAATGCTTTCTCGTTTAATGCTAGAGCGTCCGAATTTTTTGCTTTTAGACGAACCTGATAACCATTTAGATCTTGAAAGTATTATTGCATTAGGTGAAGCTTTATATAATTTTAAAGGTGTAGTGCTTTGTATCAGCCACGATAGGGAGTTAGTTTCTGCTTTTGCTAATAGAATTTGGCATTTAGAAAATGGTAAGCTTACGGATTTTCGTGGAACTTATCAAGAATTTTTAGGAGAAAATGATGGCTAAATTTAGAATTCAATACAGCGCAGGTTTTGGGCACTATACGCAAAATCACAAGGGTTTTGGACCTACGATTTATATAGAAGAGGTCGTAGAGTTTGATAATGGCAAGGATTATTTTGATTATATAGATTTTTATAAAACTTATTCAAAGAGCGATGATACTTATTTTCATATTAGTTTTTTAGAAGATAGACCTCTAAGCGATAAAGAAATCACGATTCGCAATGAATACCGCAAAATGCGTGATGAAAACTGTAAAAAAGCCAAGGAAGAATTTATAGCCAATAATGAGCTTGATGTGGAGCATTTGCCTACTCATCATGATTGAAAAACATTAATTTTTGCATAAAAAAGGAACACTTTTTGCTTGTATAGTTTTTGCATATTTTGAAAGGAGAAAACTATGCAGGTAAATTATAGAACGATCAGCTCGTATGAATACGATGCTATTAGTGGTCAGTATAAACAGGTGGATAAACAGGTTGAAGATTATTCTTCATCTGGAAATTCTGATTTTATGGATATATTAAATAAGGCGGATGAGAAGTCAAGCGGAGATGCTTTAAATTCTAGCAATAGTTTTCAAAGCAATGCGCAAAACTCAAATTCAAATTTAAGTAATTATGCTCAAATGTCAAATGTTTACGCTTATCGTTTTAGACAAAATGAAGGCGAGTTGTTTATGAGAGCTCAAAGTGCTAGCGTTCACAATGATCTTACACAACAAGGTGCAAATGAACAAAGTAAGAATAATACTTTGTTAAATGATTTATTGAACGCAATTTAATCAAAAGCTCCATTTTGGAGCTTTTGTATTTACTTGCAAGAATTTATAATTTCTCTATTTCAAAAGGTGCAAAATTTTTACAAAAAATTTCAAATTCTTGCTCCTCTTTTTCATTTAATTTGATATGTAATATAGCTTTGCAATCCTTAAAATCTTTTGTGAAATTAAAAGAATAAGTTTTTAAAAAATGTTCAAAACGATTTAAATTTTTTAAATCAATAGCAATGGTTATATTTTTTTTCAATTCGAATGAAAGTAAAGAAGAATTATTAATCACGGCATTTGCCGCATCATTATAGGCTCTTACAAGTCCCCCTGTACCAAGTTTTATACCGCCAAAATATCTTACAGTGATTAAAGCCGCATTGATAAGATCATAGCCCCTTAGAACATTTAAAGTTGGCATTCCAGAAGTTCCTTTAGGTTCTCCATCATCGCTTTTATCTTCTACAATTTGATTAAAATCATTTAAAACACGATAAGCATAGACAAAATGAACAGCTTTTGGATGCTCTTTTTTTAGCGTTTCTATTAAAAATTTAAAATCTTTAAAAGGGCAAAGAAAAGATAAGAAAATAGATTTTTTAATATCGATTTGTGTTTGAAAAATTTGATCAATAGTTTGCATTTTTGCCTTTTTTTGTTTAAAATTATACTTATAAAAACTAAAATCAATTTGATGTTAATTTTTAAGATGTTTGATATTTATATGATTTGCATTGATATTTTAAGTTTAATTTTGTAAAATTTTCATTATGGAAAAAATCAAAAATTATAAACTTATCATCATTTTACTTAGTCTTGATTTGTTGGCTTTGCTTTATGGAATTTCAACACTGAGTATTAGTACTGATGAAGCTGATATTTATTTTGGTGAGCAGGGTAAATCACTTATTTTTTCCCATAGTTTGCTTTATTATATATCTCATTTTGGAACTTTTATTTTTGGGCAAAATGATTTTGGTTTAAGGCTTCCTTTTTTATTTTTTCATTTTTTAAGTTGTTTGCTTTTGTATTTGCTAGCTTTAAAATATACTAAAACTAAAATTGATGCTTTTTTTTCTTTATTGTTATTTGTTTTATTGCCGGGTACTGTTGCAAGTGCTTTACTGGTTAATGCCGCATCTTTGGTGATTTTTTTAACCCTTGCTATATTATGTGCTTACGAATATGAAAAAAAATGGCTTTTTTATATATTATTGATTATAGTGTTATTTGTTGATAAATCTTTTAATATTTTATTTTTAACTTTTTTCTTTTTTGGAATTTATAAAAGAAATGCTATTTTATTTACCTTATCTCTTGTTTTGTTTGGAGCGAGTATTAGTTTTTATGGTTTTGATACAGGTGGTCGTCCAAGAGGTTATTTTTTAGATACTTTAGGAATTTTTGCTGCATGTTTTTCTCCTTTGGTTTTTGTGTATTTTTTTTATACTATTTATCGTTTGACTTTTCAGAAATATAAAAATTTATTATGGTTTTTAATGAGCGTAACATTTGTATTTTGTTTGTTGCTTTCTTTAAGACAAAAACTTTTTTTAGATGATTTTTTGCCTTTTTGTGTTATTTGCACTCCTTTACTTATAAAAACTTTAATGCAAAGTTATAGGGTGAGATTACCAGTTTTTCGATTAAGGTATAAAATCTTTATAGAATGTTCTATAATTTTTTTGATATTTTGTTACTTTTTAATCGTCGCTAATCAATTATTGTATTATTTCATAAACAATCCAAATCGTCATTTTGCCAATAATTATCATTTTGCTAAAGAATTGGCGCTAGAATTAAAAAAACAAGATGTTTTAGAGCTTGCAACAGCCCCAAGTTTGCAAAAAAGATTGCGATTTTATGGAATAAAAAATAGCAATAAGTTTTATTTAAAAGCTTTAAAACAAGCCGATAAGCATGATATGGACAAAAAAATTGTTAAAGTAAAACTTGGAAAATATGAAAAAGTATATCAGATTTTAAACTATGATTAAAGCTTTCAGTTTGTTGGAATTTGTGTTTATAATTCTCATTTTAGGTATAGTTTTTAATTTAGGCAGTCTTTACTTAAAAAAAGACAATCTACTAGAAGGTGCAATACAAATTCTTAATGATATCCAATATACCCAAAGTTTAGCCATGATGCAAGAAGGCATAAGAGTTGATGAGTTGGCTATCGCAAAAAGAGAGTGGTTTAAAAGTAAATGGCAGATTTATTTTATAAAATCAGCTGCCACAGGTTATGATCAAACATATACTATTTTCTTGGATAAAAATGGCGATGGAAATGCTAATTTAGGTAAAACTGAAATCAATATAGATAGAGAAATTGCTGTTGATGTAATCAATCATAACAAATTAATGAATTCAGGTCAAAGTGGAGTTATTAGTAAAGATGATGAAAAAACTACACAAAGATTTAATCTTACAAAAAGATTCGGAATAGAAAAGGTTGAATTTAAAGGATCTTGTTCAGGATTTACTAGATTAGTATTTGATGAAATGGGCAGAGTGTATTCTCCGTTAAAAAATGCCAATTATGCATATGAAAAAACTTTAGCAAAGAATAATTCAGATTGCATTATACGTTTGTTATCAAAAAAGGATGCTCTTTGTATCGTTATAGATACGCTTAGCGGTTATGCTTATATTCCAGATTTTAAAACACTTAAAAGTCAATTTGTTAATATAAAAAATAAAAATTACGAGTGCTCTAAAATATAGCCCCCATTTTTTAACCCACCAAATACTTATATAAATACTTACACAAATATTTATATTATTTAATCCTTTATTTAATCCCCTTTTAAGTTTAATTGGTTATACTTTCATTTCCTTTTTTGAAAAAAAGGACTTAAAATCTTTTAAATTATAAAGTTTCACTAACTGAGTAGATTTTATAAATTAACTTTATTTTAGATTTTTTAAGTTTTTAAATTATTTGAGTTTTTAACTTTCTTAATTTTTTAATTTAAAACTAAAAAGCTTTTTTATAAATCTTGTTTTTAATTTAAAAACTTTTCTTTTAAAAATGATTTTTTGTTTTGTTCTTTTAACTTAGTATTGTTATTCAAATCTTATTAGTCAATCTTTGAAATCTAAATAAGTGATCGATTGAGCCAGAAAGATTTAGGCATAAGTAATTATGTAAAATCTATTCAATCTAATTTAAAAAGATTAAAAGCTTTTCTTTTGATCTTTTATAACTTTTTCTTTGAAGAAAAAGATTAAACTATCTATAATTTTTATGGAGAGTTTGATCCTGGCTCAGAGTGAACGCTGGCGGCGTGCCTAATACATGCAAGTCGAACGATGAAGCTTCTAGCTTGCTAGAAGTGGATTAGTGGCGCACGGGTGAGTAAGGTATAGTTAATCTGCCCTACACAAGAGGACAACAGTTGGAAACGACTGCTAATACTCTATACTCCTGCTTAACACAAGTTGAGTAGGGAAAGTTTTTCGGTGTAGGATGAGACTATATAGTATCAGCTAGTTGGTAAGGTAATGGCTTACCAAGGCTATGACGCTTAACTGGTCTGAGAGGATGATCAGTCACACTGGAACTGAGACACGGTCCAGACTCCTACGGGAGGCAGCAGTAGGGAATATTGCGCAATGGGGGAAACCCTGACGCAGCAACGCCGCGTGGAGGATGACACTTTTCGGAGCGTAAACTCCTTTTCTTAGGGAAGAATTCTGACGGTACCTAAGGAATAAGCACCGGCTAACTCCGTGCCAGCAGCCGCGGTAATACGGAGGGTGCAAGCGTTACTCGGAATCACTGGGCGTAAAGGGCGCGTAGGCGGATTATCAAGTCTCTTGTGAAATCTAATGGCTTAACCATTAAACTGCTTGGGAAACTGATAGTCTAGAGTGAGGGAGAGGCAGATGGAATTGGTGGTGTAGGGGTAAAATCCGTAGATATCACCAAGAATACCCATTGCGAAGGCGATCTGCTGGAACTCAACTGACGCTAAGGCGCGAAAGCGTGGGGAGCAAACAGGATTAGATACCCTGGTAGTCCACGCCCTAAACGATGTACACTAGTTGTTGGGATGCTAGTCATCTCAGTAATGCAGCTAACGCATTAAGTGTACCGCCTGGGGAGTACGGTCGCAAGATTAAAACTCAAAGGAATAGACGGGGACCCGCACAAGCGGTGGAGCATGTGGTTTAATTCGAAGATACGCGAAGAACCTTACCTGGGCTTGATATCCTAAGAACCTTATAGAGATATGAGGGTGCTAGCTTGCTAGAACTTAGAGACAGGTGCTGCACGGCTGTCGTCAGCTCGTGTCGTGAGATGTTGGGTTAAGTCCCGCAACGAGCGCAACCCACGTATTTAGTTGCTAACGGTTCGGCCGAGCACTCTAAATAGACTGCCTTCGTAAGGAGGAGGAAGGTGTGGACGACGTCAAGTCATCATGGCCCTTATGCCCAGGGCGACACACGTGCTACAATGGCATATACAATGAGACGCAATACCGCGAGGTGGAGCAAATCTATAAAATATGTCCCAGTTCGGATTGTTCTCTGCAACTCGAGAGCATGAAGCCGGAATCGCTAGTAATCGTAGATCAGCCATGCTACGGTGAATACGTTCCCGGGTCTTGTACTCACCGCCCGTCACACCATGGGAGTTGATTTCACTCGAAGCCGGAATACTAAACTAGTTACTGTCCACAGTGGAATCAGCGACTGGGGTGAAGTCGTAACAAGGTAACCGTAGGAGAACCTGCGGTTGGATCACCTCCTTTCTAGAGTACAAAGTAATAAGTCTCACAACTATTACTTCAATATATAAACTCAATTGATTCTTGTTTAGATTTCAAAGATTGATGATAAAGCTAATTGTTTATGGGGAATTAGCTCAGCTGGGAGAGCGCCTGCTTTGCACGCAGGAGGTCAGCGGTTCGATCCCGCTATTCTCCACCATTTATTAAGGGCCTATAGCTCAGCTGGTTAGAGTGCACCCCTGATAAGGGTGAGGTCACAAGTTCAAGTCTTGTTAGGCCCACCATAAAAAAGATTTGAATAAAGAAGCTTTAAAATCTAAAGCAAGTATATAAAGTAGATTAAATATAAAATATAAACTCTAAATACTTAGATTTATTTTTATCTTTAGCTATAAAAGAATATACTTTAGATAGATATAAATAACATATACATTATGTATTTATATTTATAATGATTATATTAATATATATACTTCCTTTAGGTTTTAAACCTAATGTTCTTTTTAATTATCATTGTTAAGAGTCACAAGCAAGTTTTAATAAAAACAATTTTACAGGACTTGTTAAAGGATAAAACCTATTTATCTTTTCTTTAGTTTAACTTAACTTTTAGCTGTCTTTATTTCTATGAATAAAGAGAATATTAGATTTAAGGATTATAAATTAAAGACAAGTTTCAAACTCACAGCTTAGTTAAGACTAAATCATTTAGTTTTATATTAAGTGTTTGAATGCTTTCCGTCTTAAGATAAAGAAGTCTTATCATAAAAACTTTAACAAGGAAGTGATGCGTTTTAGAATCAATAAAAAAGGTAGAAGTTAGGTTATATCTAACTTTTATGCAAATTGTTTTTTTAGCGATTAAGAATTGAAGCTTTATCTACATTAATTTTTTAATGAATGTTTAGTTTATTTCGTTTTAAGCCTAATATCTTTTAGGTTGGCGGGGTAGGCCTTTAGCTTTGGTTCTTTAGGATGAGCTTTGCTCATCTGCTAAAAGAACATCAAAAGGTAAGCTACTAAGAGCGAATGGTGGATGCCTTGACTGGTAAAGGCGATGAAGGACGTACTAGACTGCGATAAGCTACGGGGAGTTGTCAAGAAGCTTTGATCCGTAGATTTCCGAATGGGGCAACCCAATGTATAGAGATATACATTACCTATATAGGAGCGAACGAGGGGAATTGAAACATCTTAGTACCCTCAGGAAAAGAAATCAATAGAGATTGCGTCAGTAGCGGCGAGCGAAAGCGCAAGAGGGCAAACCCAGTGCTTGCACTGGGGGTTGTAGGACTGCAATGTGCAAGAGCTGAGTTTAGCAGAACATTCTGGAAAGTATAGCCATAGAGGGTGATAGTCCCGTATGCGAAAAACAAAGCTTAGCTAGCAGTATCCTGAGTAGGGCGGGACACGAGGAATCCTGTCTGAATCCGGGTCGACCACGATCCAACCCTAAATACTAATACCAGATCGATAGTGCACAAGTACCGTGAGGGAAAGGTGAAAAGAACTGAGGTGATCAGAGTGAAATAGAACCTGAAACCATTTGCTTACAATCATTCAGAGCACTATGTAGCAATACAGTGTGATGGACTGCCTTTTGCATAATGAGCCTGCGAGTTGTGGTGTCTGGCAAGGTTAAGCAAACGCGAAGCCGTAGCGAAAGCGAGTCTGAATAGGGCGCTTAGTCAGATGCTGCAGACCCGAAACGAAGTGATCTATCCATGAGCAAGTTGAAGCTAGTGTAAGAACTAGTGGAGGACTGAACCCATAGGCGTTGAAAAGCCCCGGGATGACTTGTGGATAGGGGTGAAAGGCCAATCAAACTTCGTGATAGCTGGTTCTCTCCGAAATATATTTAGGTATAGCGTTGTGTCGTAATATAAGGGGGTAGAGCACTGAATGGGCTAGGGCATACACCAATGTACCAAACCCTATCAAACTCCGAATACCTTATATGTAATCACAGCAGTCAGGCGGCGAGTGATAAAATCCGTCGTCAAGAGGGAAACAACCCAGACTACCAGCTAAGGTCCCTAAATCTTACTTAAGTGGAAAACGATGTGAAGTTACTTAAACAACCAGGAGGTTGGCTTAGAAGCAGCCATCCTTTAAAGAAAGCGTAATAGCTCACTGGTCTAGTGATTTTGCGCGGAAAATATAACGGGGCTAAAGTAAGTACCGAAGCTGTAGACTTGCACACAACTTAGATTATTTAAGTTTAGAATATAAAAAAACTAAGTTATATGTTTTAAGTTATATTTTTACTGATTTTTATAGAGTAAAGATAGAAATAAAGCTTAGTAAAATCAGTAAAAATATTCTTGGTTTAAAGTTTAAGTAGTTTAAGTTGTGTGCAAGTGGTAGGAGAGCGTTCTATTTGCGTCGAAGGTATACCGGTAAGGAGTGCTGGAGCGAATAGAAGTGAGCATGCAGGCATGAGTAGCGATAATTAATGTGAGAATCATTAACGCCGTAAACCCAAGGTTTCCTACGCGATGCTCGTCATCGTAGGGTTAGTCGGGTCCTAAGTCGAGTCCGAAAGGGGTAGACGATGGCAAATTGGTTAATATTCCAATACCAACATTAGTGTGCGATGGAAGGACGCTTAGGGCTAAGGGGGCTAGCGGATGGAAGTGCTAGTCTAAGGTCGTAGGAGGTTATACAGGCAAATCCGTATAACAATACTCCGAGAACTGAAAGGCTTTTTGAAGTCTTCGGATGGATAGAAGAACCCCTGATGCCGTCGAGCCAAGAAAAGTTTCTAAGTTTAGCTAATGTTGCCCGTACCGTAAACCGACACAGGTGGGTGGGATGAGTATTCTAAGGCGCGTGGAAGAACTCTCTTTAAGGAACTCTGCAAAATAGCACCGTATCTTCGGTATAAGGTGTGGTTAGCTTTGTATTAGGATTTACTCCGAAAGCAAGGAAACTTACAACAAAGAGTCCCTCCCGACTGTTTACCAAAAACACAGCACTCTGCTAACTCGTAAGAGGATGTATAGGGTGTGACGCCTGCCCGGTGCTCGAAGGTTAATTGATGGGGTTAGCATTAGCGAAGCTCTTGATCGAAGCCCGAGTAAACGGCGGCCGTAACTATAACGGTCCTAAGGTAGCGAAATTCCTTGTCGGTTAAATACCGACCTGCATGAATGGCGTAACGAGATGGGAGCTGTCTCAAAGAGGGATCCAGTGAAATTGTAGTGGAGGTGAAAATTCCTCCTACCCGCGGCAAGACGGAAAGACCCCGTGGACCTTTACTACAGCTTGACACTGCTACTTGGATAAGAATGTGCAGGATAGGTGGGAGGCTTTGAGTATATGACGCCAGTTGTATATGAGCCGTTGTTGAGATACCACTCTTTCTTATTTGGGTAGCTAACCAGCTTGAGTTATCCTCAAGTGGGACAATGTCTGGTGGGTAGTTTGACTGGGGCGGTCGCCTCCCAAATAATAACGGAGGCTTACAAAGGTTGGCTCAGAACGGTTGGAAATCGTTCGTAGAGTATAAAGGTATAAGCCAGCTTAACTGCAAGACATACAAGTCAAGCAGAGACGAAAGTCGGTCTTAGTGATCCGGTGGTTCTGTGTGGAAGGGCCATCGCTCAAAGGATAAAAGGTACCCCGGGGATAACAGGCTGATCTCCCCCAAGAGCTCACATCGACGGGGAGGTTTGGCACCTCGATGTCGGCTCATCGCATCCTGGGGCTGGAGCAGGTCCCAAGGGTATGGCTGTTCGCCATTTAAAGCGGTACGCGAGCTGGGTTCAGAACGTCGTGAGACAGTTCGGTCCCTATCTGCCGTGGGCGTAAGAAGATTGAAGAGATTTGACCCTAGTACGAGAGGACCGGGTTGAACAAACCACTGGTGTAGCTGTTGTTCTGCCAAGAGCATCGCAGCGTAGCTAAGTTTGGAAAGGATAAACGCTGAAAGCATCTAAGCGTGAAGCCAACTCTAAGATGAATCTTCTCTAAGCTCTCTAGAAGACTACTAGTTTGATAGGCTGGGTGTGTAATGGATGAAAGTCCTTTAGCTGACCAGTACTAATAGAGCGTTTGGCTTATCTTTAATAAAGCATCACTTCCTTGTTAAGGTTTTTAAGAAAGCTTTGAATATAGATAATATTTAGAGTTTAGTAGAAATCTTTCAAGTAAAGTTTGTATTAGAACTTGCTCTTAACATTGTTTTTTAAGTATTCTATATAAAAACTTATCAAAGATAAAAGATAAGTAAAGAAGAAAGAAAAACAAAAGAAGAAAGAGAATAAAGAAAAAAGTAAAGAAATAAAAGATTAATCTTTATTTTTTAAATTCAATCTTTCAAAGAATATTTAAATAACAATGTCCGTGATTATACAGATGTGGAAACGCCTTGCTCCATCCCGAACCAAGAAGCTAAGCACATCGTGGGTGATGATACTACGCCTTACTGGCAGGGGGAAAGTAGCTCATTGCGGACTTGTTAAATGTCTTCATTGCTTACTTTATATATAAATCCTATGTTTATTTTTATTGTTGTTTTAGATGATGCTTAGAATTGTGTTTAAAAAAGAGTTTGTTGCTGTTTAGGGTTTTTAAGAGAATAGGGTGTTTTTAGGAGTTTGGAAA